>NZ_NVQC01000027.1 GCF_003044035.1 Candidatus Methylomirabilis limnetica | reverse complement strand
ATCTATACTCCTGACGAAACCCCTCCGCAATCCTTCGTAACCGGTAAATCCTGTTGCTGTTGCTTTTTCCCCACCTTCAGATATGATCCTTAATCAAACCGGGCAAATTATGTGCCGGACGGTATTGCCTTAATCCCCCTTTTTCAAAGGGGGAAACAGTTAGTCCCCCTCTTTGTAAAAGAGGGGCTAGGGGAGATTTTCTACCCGTAACTGAATGGTTACGTCCCAAGAGATTGGGATGTGTCATTGGGACCGTAGCGAAGCAATCCCGCTTTTTGCGGTGAGATTGTCCAAGGGCGCCGGCCTCAGGGAGTTGATCTGCGAATCCGTCTTCGATGACCTGCCCTGGATGAAGCCGATCTCGCTCTTCCTGCCCGGCGCACCAGGAAGGGTCAAGTACGCCAGGAGACGCTGCGCGCGGTGGCGAACCGCCCCTTGATCCGACATTTTCGAGCCTGCGTCTTTGTCTTGACTTCCTCTCCGGCCGCTGATAGCTTCCCCCGTGTGAGCAGAATCTGAGGGCTGCGGCGCCTGACGAGGCCGCCGCCGATGTCCCGGCCCACGTTCGAGATGGATGCAGTTATCCGTTGTCGCTCGGCGCATGGAAGCGATCGGAGGCCCGAGAGCTTCACTCTGACACCAAGGAGGGAACATGGCGAAGAAACAGGCTCAGCTCCGTCGCAGTTGCGGCGCGATGGCCGCGCACATGATGTTGCTGGAGACGTTTCCAGCATTCCGCGCCAACCAGATGCGCCTTGAAGGTGTCACGGGCAGGCGGCGTCAAGTGGCGTTTGACGGTAAGGCCATTCCGATTGTTACCGTAAAGACGATCGTCCACGTCATTTACAATACCGACGCGCAGAATATCTCGAGCGCCCAGATCAAGAGTCAAATCGCCGCACTCAAGCGGGATTTCCGGGCCACCAATCCGGATAAAGCCGGTGTGCCGGCGCCGTGGAATGGCCTCGTAGCCGATTCGCGCGTCCAGTTCAAGCTCGTCCAGGTCACGCGCACGAAGACCAGCATCGCCGCGTTCACGCACGACGACAAAGTCAAGAATGCCTCGACCGGTGGCATCGCGCCGATTACGCCGAAGACGCATCTGAACATCTGGGTGTGCGCCCTGAGCGGTGGGCTGCTTGGCTATGCGCAGTTCCCTGGTGGGCCGATGTCATCGGATGGTGTCGTCATCAACTTTCAGGCATTCGGCACCATGGGGACGGCGCAAGCCCCGTTCAACAAAGGACGCACGGCCACGCACGAGGTCGGACACTATTTCAACCTCCGCCACATCTGGGGCGACACTCCGGACTGCAGCGGTTCGGACATGGTGGCCGATACACCGAACTGCGCCGGACCGAACTTCGGCACGCCCACCTTCCCGAAGATTAGCTGCGGCAACGGGCCCAATGGCGACATGTTCGTCAATTACATGGACTATACCGACGACGCAGCAATGTTCATGTTGACGACCCAGCAGGCGGTGCGAATGCGAGCGGCACTCGATACGAGTCGGAATGGACTGAAGTAGGCTCAGCGATGGTGCTCGGCTGTGCCCGCCCTGGCCGAGTGCCCGTGATTGACGGGGTGCTCTCGTATCCGAAGGGTATCTACGCCATGATTCTCTCGCCAAGGAAGGCGCGCGTGGATCCGTCCACGATCTGTGGCATCAGGTGGATCCACGCGTTCGAGCAGGACACCGGGGCCGGGGCCGTCTTCTATCCGGAAACCGACCAGATCCCGCTTGCGCGTCGCCCGCGTGAACGACTTGAGCTCCAAGCTGGAGGCGCCGCTCGGGTGTTCGTGGGCGGCGCCGACGATAGGCCCGTGCCGCGGGCTGGGCGGTGGCGCGCGACGTCGAAGGGTATCTTGGTCGAGCTGCCCGCGACCGATCGCGAACAAGCGATGACGTGGCGCATCGTTGAGGCCACGCCGACGCGCGTGGTGGTGTCCATAGTCCCGCCGTGAGATCCGGATAATTATTCTCAACATCACGGGTCGTTTCAGCTATAATACGCCCGTTGCGGAGAACAGGTAGCGAGTCGTTGTTCACTCACACGAAGGAGGACTTATGGTGAAGAAAGCGATTATGGTGGCGGTCGCAGTGCTGTTTGGGATGCAGGCAGGTCTTGCGATAGCGGCCAATTCCGACAACGGACCAGGATGTGGTTTGGGCAAGCTCGCCTGGAACGACTACCGTAACCAGAAGAACATTGCCCCGCAGGTCATGATGGCGACGACCAACGGGACCTTCGGCAGCCAAACGTTCGGTATCAGCTCGGGGACCTCCGGCTGTACCAATGATGGCAAGATAATGGCTGACAGCAAGACGATCATGTTCGCCGAATTGAACTTCGAGAATCTCTCCCAGGAGATGGCCCGTGGTCAGGGGGAGCACCTCGCCTCACTGGCGACCTTGATGGGCATACCGACTGATCAGCACGGTGCCTTCTTTGCAATGACCCAAGAGCGTTACACTTCACTGGTCAAGGCGGGTGAAGCTTCTCCGGTGGCTATGGTGAAGGCGATCAATGAAGCCATTGCCGGTCATCCGGTGCTCGCCAAAGCCTCTTCTCGATAATACTATGAACGGGTCCTGGCCTCATGGTCAGGGCCCGTTCTATTTTTTCTTTCGGATATTGCTTCTTTTTAGTTGGATTGTTTTCTCTGTTGCCTTCCTCGCCTCCCCACCCGCCAGTGCAGAGCCTCTCACTACTAGTGCATATCTGTCCGAACTAGAGGTCAAAGCGCGTGCAAGTAAACTCGCGGACGACCGCGAGTGGCATTTGCTCCTCCATTATCGTCCTCGTCTTTTCGGCGGATACGAAAGCGAACAAGACGATCCAGGGTTTTTTCTCTCGTCGGACGGGAAGACCAATCCTCAAGCGGAGCTAGATGCGACACTGGCGCAGTTCTTCTCGTCGGAGCTAGTGGGACGGTCTAAACAGCCGGCGCAATGCGCGTTCATTGCGCGCTATCACTGGTTGAGGCAGCAATTGCACTTCGACGATTCGCGCTTGCCGAAGATGGCGTGCGAACGGTTCGATCGGTGGTTTGTAGATTTTGAAGCCCGGTCTATTACGCTGATTTTTCCTTCGGCCTTTGTGAATAATCCGGCATCAATGTTCGGACATACGTTGCTGCGAGTCGATCAGAAGGGCCAGACCGAGCAGACAAGAATCCTCGCCTACACCATCAATTATGCGGCGGACGTACCGCCCGATGCCGGCATTGCCTATCCGATTCGCGGGATCTTCGGACTCTATAAGGGATATTTTTCGACTATTCCGTACTATTTGAAGGTGCGGGAATATCGCGACATCGAAAATCGTGATATCTGGGAGTACCGTCTCAATTTTACCGATCAACAAGTCCAGCGCCTCCTGATGCATGCGTGGGAATTGGGGAACGCCTCTTTTGATTATTTTTTCTTCAAGGAAAACTGTTCCTATCATCTTTTGACGCTTCTCGATTATGCAGATCCAACGTTGCATCTGACGGACGAGTTTCTTTTCTGGACCGTTCCGGCTGATACGGTCAGACTCATTGCGTCCAAACCGGGGTTGGTCTCTGGGATTACCTATCGTCCCTCTCGCAGCAACGTGATCCGGCGCAAACGTGAATCCCTATCATCCGAAGATCGTGCATTGGCCCATCGAACGACAAAAGATCTGGGCGAGCTTGCGTTACAAGCTTTTGTCCAATTGAGTCCTCCACGCCAAGCATTCCTGCTCGATCTCGTTTCGGACTACTTGCGATATCGAATCGATACAACTGATGAGCCACCGTCTGAATTAAAAGAGCGAAACAGGGCGGCACTGACAGCCCGTAGCCAACTCCGGATTCCGTCTGAGGATTTTATGGTGGCGCCGTTTGCGAAACAGCCAGAGTTAGGGCACAAGACCTCGCGCGTCAGTGTGGGGAGCGGCTGGCGGAACAATGATACGTTTGAAGAAGTCACAGTGCGCGCAGGTTATCACGATCTGCTTGATCCGGAGGTGGGATACACCCCCGATGCCCAGATCGAAATCGCGTCCGTTACAGCCCGCCATTACAATCGGGTCGACCAGACACGAATTGAACGGGCGACGCTCGCCAATATCTTGTCCCTCTCACCTGTTGACTCGGTGTTCCATGCCCCGTCGTGGAAAATCAATGTCGGGATGCAGACAATCACTCGCCATGACTGCCGGCTTTGCAGTAATGGGGTCATCAACGGCGGCATCGGGGGAGCCTTCGAGTCTCGACTGCTGAACCGGGAGGTCCTGTTCGCGTTTGCGGAAGCAGAGGGGAATTATAGTCGCGCCTACGAAGAGCGGCATCGTATCGGAGGAGGTGGAACAGTCGGGATGCTGGCCGACCTGACCGAGCGCTGGAAACTCATGGCTACCGGGACGTATCTGAAGTATGCGCTGGGCGAAAAATCTGATGATGTTCGATGGGTTGTCGGGTCACGCTACGCGCTGTCGCAAAACTGGGCGCTTCGGCTCGAATATAATCATAGAGATCATGATAACGATATGCTGTTCACGATCCAGGCGTTTTTTTAGCAACACACCATGAGGCGCTGCCGCACCACGGCGCACGAAAATATTGTGCGGGTCAAGCGATCAGCTCTCAGCGCCAGGCGTAAAACGTGAAACGAAAGGCGTGAGGGGGGATCCCCTCACGCCTCACGGGCGGGCACAAGGCCCGCCCCTACGCCCTATCGAAGTGCTGGTGCTGTTTTCTATGAGCCGGCGGGCTGGATGCGAACGGCGCGCGCGTCGGCCTCGAGGATGTCTTCTACGCGCCCATTCCAGAGGCTGCGGAAACGAGCTACCGAGGCGGCATCACCGTTAGAGAGCGCGGGGCCGATGGCTGCTGAGAGATCTTTAGGTGTCGGCACCACCCCCGGATCGTACGTGACATGGACAGAGCGCCCGGTATCGAGGCGCGCAAAGTCGAACTCGCTATGGCGCAGATCATCGCTCCGAAAGACGAAGAGGTCGCGTCGGCGAAAGCGCCCGCCCCCCAACCCCCCAAAACCGGTCTCAGACGCGGCGCCGATGACCAGGTTCACCAGTTGCGAGATCGGCCCATACCCGAAATCCGTAGGTCCGCCGTAGGCCGTCACCTGTACGTTGCCGCGGACGGCCGGCTCATCACCGTACAGGGCTTTAAGCCCATGCCGCAAGACGAGATACGCGCCCGCTACAGTCGGACACATATGGCCCGCCGCCTTGACCAACTCTTCAAAGCCGACCGCGATCGGCTCCTCAGGACCGACTAATCCCAAGAATTCGAGAAAGGGGTCGCGCACCATAATCGGTTCCGGACGTACCCGCAACGAAAGTGTGAATTGTTCACGTGACGTCGGCTTATCCATGCTCATAACGGTTGTATCCTCCTCTTATCCATGCTCATAACGGTTGTGTCCATCTCTAATACGTCACGCGATATAACTACTCAGGTGTTTAGGCTGAAGGCTCTAAATTATCTCGCAAGGCACGAATCAAGCTATTCAAGACCTTCTCAGTTTCTACGATCTTTAGTTCAACCCGATAAACCGACATTGCTACTCCATCAGCCACCTCAAATGCCCGGTTTTGTGTGATCACGCATGATTTACCCCTAAAAGCCTTCAGCCTTCAGTCTATCTACCTGAGTGTTACCACGCGACATCGCCGCCAGCTTGGACAGCTCGGCCAGCAGCGGTTCAATCTCGATGCTATGAATCCGGCACGCCTGTCGCAGCGTCACAGTGGGGGCCATCGCCGCGCGCATTTCCGGGTTCTGGAGCGGGCGTAAACCGCGGCTCACGAGCAGCTCGAGGGCGCCCGGGATGGTAAGGATATCGGCGACGACGTTGTCCGCCATCGATTCTCCCTCTTCCGGTGTGGGCGCCACGGCAGGCGGACGCGCACGTACGGTCATGAATACGTTTGCAGTAAAAGCGGCAAATGCGCCCACGCCCAGTAGACCGGAGAGGGAGATGTATGGCCATACGCCGGACAGGCCGACGACCTCAACCAGCACCTCGAGACCGCGCGCCACCACTGCCGCGTTGAGCAGATAGAAGGTGACGTCGCGCCAACCCTTGCTCCATAGTGGCGTGCCGGCAAATACCGGGATGAGGCGCGCGGCGACACCAACGACAATCTGCGTCAGAAATCCGAGAGTGAACGCGTGGCGACCGAAGTCCAGGACCAGCGCGGGCATAGGGCTGCCTACGAGTGCCGTCGCCGCCCTCCAAGCGGGTACACATACGAGCGCGACAATCAACCATGCATAGGCGACGACCATAAACTTTTCGTAGCCACGGTCGCCCACTTTACCCTGACTCTCCCACGGCCCGAGGATGCCAAGCCGCAGGACGAATGCTCCAGCCGCGAGCGCCAGCGCTACCCCGGCAAGTGCGCGCGCGATTGGAAGCAGTGTCCACACTTCAATGACGGATATGATCACCCATGCCAACACGGCCAGTTGATAGCCGGCGAACAGCGCGCTGCTTCCGCGTTGAGGTGACGGTAGCAGGCCCAGGAAGACCGGCACGATGCGCAAACTCATGCCGAGGATCCACGAGGCCGCGAAACCCCACAGCGCCGCCTCCCATACCACCGGTTGGAGCGGATCAATGCCGGCCGCCGTGGCGACGGCTAATGCGGCCGCAACCGCCAGCCATGCACATCCGGCGCGTAGATAGCGCTCGAAGCGCTCGGTTGTCGGCGCACCGGCAGCCAAGCTATGATGTACGACCCATCCGAAACTCAACGCCGCCGTAAGCAGCGCAATGGCCCCCATGAATCGCATTGGCCCAACCACCGGCGGTCCGACGAGCAGGCCGACGGCGACAGCCAGTACGCCACCCACTTGCAACCAGAATGACGCCGAGGCCACGCCCGGTGCGGCAAGCGGCGCCCCCTTGAAGCGCGGAATGACATGGTAGGCGACGCCCATGATAAACAAGGCGGCGAAACCGAAGACTTGCGCGTGTCCGTGCGCCACTTTGGCAGAGGCCGTCGGCAGTCCACCGAGGAAGTTCCAGGGAAGCGTGAGGGTGGCGAGCGTCAACGCGCCGAGCGTACTACCGAAGGTGAGCGCAAAGAACAAGCTGGCAGTGAAGAACCGGACGTAGCGCGTCGGCCGTGGAACTGCGGGAACTATGACAGCCACGCGTGGTGGGTACGCAGATGGGGCCGATACCTCACAAGCGGGTGCGACGCAACGGCCCGCAGGCTCTGTCGCGATGGCAGCGGTTTGTTTACGCGGCTCGCCTTCTCGGTTCAAACTCGCGAGCAACGCGCCGAGATCGATGCCGCGCACGTGTGCGGCCTCGGCGAGCGTGGCACTACCCCCGCAGCATGTGTCGATCCCGTGCGTATTCAGGATCCGGCTGAGAGCCGGGTTAACATGCACGACATCGTCAACCGTCGTTGCACTCGTGAACTGGTGTGCGCCCATTTACCGGCTCATCGTGCAAAATCTATACAATGACTGGGCATACGTCACCCACTACGCCAACCTACCTCAAAGGAAGAAATTGGAAAGCTTCTAAGGGGCAGATTGGCGGCGCATCAGACCGCTTGTGTAGGGTCTGAGGGCCCAGGTGAGGGCCCCGCGCCAATGTGGCGGCTCCACTCCTGCCTGTCAAAAAATATAGCTGAAGCGGCAGGGGAGGTCAAGGGGAACGTGAAGACGTAAGCAGGCACTGAGCCGATCCGAATGGCTATATCCAGTTCTTGGCGCCAGATCGAAGGCGACTTTAAGCAATGGCGGTGACTTTTTTCGATGTGTCTTGCTTTGAAGCCCCCCACCCGCGCCCTCCCCCTCGGTGGGGGGAGGGGATGCTGGAAGGTCAGGGTACCCACGGAAAACCCGGAAGAAAGTATATGATTAGCGTGCTTCGTCGAGCCGGTACATGGCGTGACAGGCCATGCAGTTGCCTGTCAGCGTCGCGAGCCCGCGGAGGGTGTCATCACGGCTATTACCGGCTTTAATCTGGTCGGCAAGTTTGTCGAACCCCATGTGAGTTTGCATTGCCAGCCCCAGGAACTGTTGGGGAAGCAGTTTCTGGATCTGTGGATCAACGTCGGCTGCGTGCATCATGCCAGCCGCGCGGGCTGCCTTCTCCGCCGCAGGGAGATCATTGGCCGCCAGGCCCTGTACGATCCCGCTAACAGACCCGAGCATCTGACGCATCTCGGTAAGCATCATGTCTCGCTGGGTAGGGGCAAAAATCAGCCGTTGCCGCGTGTCGGTTGAGGATTCGTGGGGTGGGGCGGCAGCGGAGCTACCGAAGAACCCGATGGCGATCATTCCCACCGCGCCCACACAGATTCCGATCAATATTGCCCTCATGCTTTTATGACCTCCCTTTTACTTCTCCTGCTCCGCGTGGCCCCGCACACCCCTTGGTTGCCAGGGTTGACTCGCTCCATATAACCACTAATGAAGTCCAGTTCAGCGCTCACGATAACCCTCTGTCAGGGCATTTCCCGGACCGCGACCAGCCGGGGGACGTTGTCCAGTTGCTTCCTGATAGCAATTACTTTGAGTCTGGCGCAAATTCATCGCGAGGCACAGGACGGCTCCCCACCCGAGTAATCCTGAGATCGCAAAGGCAGTTTGGGTAAGCATGACGCCAGCAGGAAGCTCGTCAAATAGCCAAGATGGCAGAAGTAATGGCACCACGCGACAAACCGCCGCCGTACTGCCCAACCAAAAGGTGGTGTCAACTAACGAGGTACTGGCCACACGTTTCTTCCTCAGGAAGCCAGGCAGCATACGGACGGACGCGCCGAAAATGAGGTGGGTGATGAAGCCGAGTAGATACATATGACGGATCGCGTCTGTGCCGATCGAGATCGAATAGCCTAACAAGATTGCAGCACCGCAAAGGAGTTCGACGAACGCGGCAAGGACAAGCCACGTGTAGGCGGCGTAGACCAGGCGTTCGAATCGGCCAAACTCTCCATAATCCGGTAAGCCCGGTCGCGTGGGCGGGCGATCCGGCCCAGTATCCAGAAAGCGGGCATGGCGACCTAGGGGCCGGCGGCGAGTGAGTAGATCCAGTTGCCACACGAACCAGAGGATAACGCCCCCCTTCAGTAGCGTTCCCAGGGCGACAACCAACCTGGTGGCCTCCGGCGCGAGTCCTGCCAGGGGAGGCGCCGCGGGGACCACTTGCAGGAATACAGCCAGGAGATACGCGTATCCTGTCCCGAAGACCGGCCAATCCGGAGCCGGCAAGGCCAGGTACAGCGGAAAGAGGCGAACCGAAAGGGCGAAGGCCACAGGCAGGAGCACGAGACTCATGAAGGTGGTATTGGCAAACTCATTCCAGGCGGTGTCCACGGTAGTAGTACTGTTCAGCGCCATATGAAGCACCAAGAACAGATTGAGACACGCATAGAGGACCCAGCCGACCGCCATCATGCCGAAATACGGTTTGACCGCGCTCAACGCTGGAAGCCTTCTGGCCTTATCGCTTCCGCGTATGGTTTCAATTAGGAGTGACACGTACAGGATAATCGCGCCTCCTTCCAGTACCCCCGAGGCAACTACCAGCCAACTCAGAGGAACGAAGATCGGACTACCCTCGATGTAGGCTAGGACCGTCCCTCCGACCGCCCGGAGGAGGAGCCCAGGAGCCATCAACCAAAGAATCCGGTTCATCCGTTCGGGGTGAGGAATGGGGAAGCTGGCCAGCCGGGGAATGAAATGAAGGCTGACGCCCATGATAAATAGCCCTACCCAGCCAACGAGTTGCAGATGCCCGTGTGTCTGGATAAGGGAGTAGAATCCCTGCCCCACGGGAAAGCCGTAGCCAATGACCACAGCCAGGTAGGCGCCGAACGCAAATCCCGCGACGATCGCCGTTGTCAACGATGCCCAGATAAAGCCGGAATGAAATTCGGTGTACCGCATCAGCCTGAGGTTTACCTTACAGGTAGGTGGCGACCGAATAACGAGGAAGGGCAGGGTTATACCGTCGCACAAGGAAGTCTAGGGTGGCCGGCGCAGGCGGAAATCCTAACCTGCATGGCGCGACCACCCCAATCACCATGATCCTTACAGCTTTGCAGCCTCGCTGGTCAGGTAGCTTGCAACACCCTCGGCGTTAGGTTGCATTCCCTTGGCCCCCTTTGTCCATCCGGCTGGGCAGACCTCTCCATGGGCCTCGTGGAACTGGAGCGCATCCACCATGCGAAGCATCTCATCCACATTGCGCCCGAGCGGCAGGTTGTTGATAACCTGGTGCTGGACGATGCCGTGTTTGTCGATCAGGAAGGATCCGCGCAGGGCCACTCCGCCCGACAGCAGTACGTCGTATGCGCAAGCGAATTCCTTTTTAAGGTCAGCTATCAGTGGATAGCCGACCGGACCGATGCCCCCCTTATTGACAGGGGTGCCGCGCCATGCGGAATGGGTGAACTGTGAATCTACGGAGCAACCGACAACCTGTACGCCGCGCTTGTTGAACTCAGCCACGCGGTGGTCAAAGGCGATAATCTCTGAAGGGCAGACGAAGGTAAAATCGAGGGGATAGAAGAAGAGCACAACATACTTGGTGTGCTTGTAGTCGGCCAACATAAAGTTATCTTTGAAGCTGCCATCCGGCATGACGGCGGTTACAGTAAAATCGGGTGCGAACTTACCAACGAGTACGCTCATCACTCCTCCGTGTTTGTGTGGGTTAATTCCATGGTATCGATACGATGATTGTCACGACTCAGGTGTTTAGGTTGAAGGCCGAAGGCTATACATTCTCTCGCAAGGCCGAATCAAACCCTTTCCGATCCTCTCGTCTCCTGCCCCTAAAAGCCTTTAGTCTTCAGTCTATCTACCTGTTTGATGCATTATAGTCGCTGTCGCACCCTGCTGGCAACGTCGAAATGTCGGACTTACGCCTGGGCTGCCCTGCCGACGCATTCGGAAGGGGATGGTTAAGCGGAGTGACTATCTCAAGAACAGCGATAGACTTCGCAGTCACTCGATTCTTCCCGTCATTGCGAGCGCCCGTTGGGTGCGCGGCAATCCCAGTGCAATAATGCGAGATTGCTTCACTTCGTTCGCAATGACAACTTTCTATTGCTGCTCTTGGGACCTGCCTTCGTGATGGACATCCCTTCCGATCTGTGATAGGAAATCCTCACATTGCCGCAATAACGAAGGGGTGCTGCCTGCTGCATCCATTTTGGGTGGGGCAAACGCACGATCCATTGTGGGATGAGGAGAATACATAATGCGAGACGGACGATGCCGGGGCGGGTGGGCTCTTGTAATGGCGCTTCTGTTGTGGTTTGCCCATATCTCGTCGGCCGCCTCGGCTGGGCCGATGGCCTATGCGACGAATGAGAAATCGGATGATGTCTCAGTCATCGACACCACAAACAATACAGTTGTCAACTCGATCCCGGTTGGCAAGCGCCCGAGAGGAATCGCGATCTCGCTGGACCGACGTCGCGTGTACATTGCCAATGGTAATTCCGACGATATCAGTGTCATTGATGCCGAGGCCGGCAAGGTTGTGGCGACGTGGCCCGCTGGGGTGGATCCCGAGGGGGTAGCGCTCAGTCCTGACGGGGCTCGTCTGTACGCGGTGAACGAGAACGGCGGAACGGTTACGGTGATGGACACTAAGACCGGTACGGTGATTGCCACCATTGAGGTCCAGGTGGAGCCTGAATGGATTGCGATTAGCCCGAATGGAAAGATTGCCTACGTGTCCAACGAGACATCTAGCACCATCTCGGTCATCGATACCTCGGCCCTCAAGGTGGTGGCCGCCATCCCGGTTGCGAAGAACCCGCGTGGAATTGCCTTCAGCCCGAATGGTAGATATGCCTACGTGACAAGCGAGCAGGCCGACCCCGGCGTCTTATCGGTGATTGATGTGGCCAAGCACCGGGTGATCAAGACCATCCCGGTTGGCGAACGGCCCGTTGGGGTGGTCGTGACACGAGACGGCCGCCGCCTCTATGTGGCGCATGGGCGGACCAATGCCGTATATGTGATCAATGCCCGCACCTTGACCATCACCAAGAAGATCCCCGTGGGCCAGCGGGCCTGGTATCTGGCCTTTACGCCGGACGAGCAGCGTCTTTATGTTGCGTGTGGTCGCAGCGACGCGGTTTCGGTCATCGACGTCGCGACCGAGAAGGTGATCGCCACCGTCCCCGTCGGGAAGATGCCGTTCGCCGTCGCCATCCAACAATAACGGACTCACCTGAAAGTCGTGGCGGACACTACTTACGAAGCTGATAGTTGTCGGGTTACGCTGCGCTAACCCGACCTACGTTTGAAGGCCGACGGCTGAAGGCTATTTATGAAGGAGATTGACAATGCCGAAGTATCTGATTGAGCGTGACATCCCTGGGGCGGGGCAGCTTTCGGCTAAAGAGCTTCAGGCCATCTCGCAGAAGTCGTGCGGCGTGCTCGGCAAGCTGGGACCGCAGATTCAGTGGGTCCACAGCTACGTGACCGATGAGAAGGTTTACTGTGTCTACATCGCGCCGAACGTCGAAATGGTCCTGGAGCACGCCCGCCATGGCGGCTTTCCGGCGAATCGCGTGTCGGAGATCAGGTCGATGATCGATCCCACAACCGCCGAAGAATGAAGCCATTAGCTTTCAGCGGTCAGCTCCACGGCGCACGAAACGGCCTCTTCACCCCCCATCCTCACCTTCCCCCACAAGGGGGGAAGGGGCACCTCACGCGGACTCCTCCCCCCCCACGTGGGGGAGGATGAAGGTGGGGGGATTTCCTGAGGATAGGCCACCCAGGACCTTGACAAGTCCACTGAGAGGCTAGAGAATCGTAGCAGTTGTAGAAGGTCTTAGAACAGGCTAGGCTGACAAGCCTACTCAATCGTCAGGCGGTTCTATGGGCTCTGGTGTAGTATTTCATAAATTCATCAACATTCCGTTCGTGGTGAGCCTGTCGAACCATAGGCGAAACGCATTGAAAGCATTGACCCTTCGACAAGCTCAGGGCGAACGGGACATGTAAAGCTATTTACGAGACACTACACTAGCTGTGGAAGTAGTCTGACATGGGATATGTATGTGAGCGTAGCGACCGTTGGTATCGGATTTCTTTGCGAACATCTATCGATTTGTCGAGCATAAAATTGATTCGCTACTAACTCAGAGTGGCGCTGGTCCTGTCAGGGTGAGGGGAGGTTGAGGCATGCCCGAGGCGGAAGCGGAAACGACCTACGTCGACAACATATTCGGGTCGGTCACAGACGAACGGGTCGTCTACCACCCGAATAGAGGTTGGTTGACAGAAGGGCGCGAGGAGAAAGCGCCCCTCAGCCATATCGCGTCGGTAGAATTTGTAATATCCCGCAGCTTCAGCAATGGGATCCTTCTTATTCTGATTGGGGTACCCACGATGCTGATTCTTGTCGGTGTTATGTTTATCCTGTTTGGCTACTGCCTCCTCAAGGGTACCCCAACTGTTATTGTCAACACCACGGACGGGAACCGAGAGATAATGAAGGGCTGGCCGTGGCATCGCGAACAGGCCTATGATTTCGCGAAGGCTCTTCAAGGCCGGATTAGACCTGATCAGGAGGTTCGTCTTGAGTATGTCAGTTCGGTTTCGGTCGGGACGTCGCGCCATTTTCTCAACAGGCCAGCCCTTTTTGTGGCCGTGATAGCAGTGTTTGCTCTTGTAATATGGGCCATCGTCTGGCTGGGCATGCTGTTTGGCCTAACTCCCTTTTAGTCACTACAGCAGATGATGCTAATGATGTAAGGAGGAGCTGAAATGTTTCTGAAAGATAAGCAGGCCGGTCACCTGGTAGAGGTTCTTGACCTTTGCGCGCTGTTTGATCCACTTCAGTCAGTTGTGAAGGGCCGAATCCATGCCGGAGAGGAGATGCAAGATCCCACCGGCTTTGACAAGTCCGATTTGATCTTTCCCTCTGGCGAGTGTCTGCCGCGCTACTGGGTGGATGTGCACTACAGAGACGCCGCTGGCACCATCGGATAGCCCGTTGCTTCCGCTCCGGTTAGATGAGATGAAGGGGCCAGACCAGGCGAAAAATTCCTGATCCCTTTGTCTTGGTGGGAGGGCGAGGGTTGCCACGGCGCTGGTCTGGCCGAAAAGGGGCACGAGAAAGAGTTGACATTGCAGAGCGTGTATGGAATATTTCTCGCCATAGCACTACGCCTTCTGGGGTCTCTTGACCTCTGATGGCGTTTTTGTTTTAATCTAGCCTCCGGTGAGTTCTCACATCATAGAGGGGATACCTATGAGCAGCGTGTTGACGATGAATGAGTGTCTGGGGCGTGATCTTGCGCTTGATCTGGTCCGCGTGACCGAGGCTGCCGCGTTGGCTGCCGGCCGGTGGATGGGTCGCGGGCAGAAGGACGCGGGCGACGAGGCGGCCGTTCATGCCATGCGGGCAATGCTCGGGACGGTCGATATCGACGGTGTGGTTGTCATCGGCGAAGGCGAGAAAGACGAGGCGCCGATGCTCTTCAATGGCGAGGCGGTTGGAACCGGCCAAGGACCAGCCGTGGACATAGCGGTGGACCCGGTGGAGGGTACCAGTCTGCTGGCCCATGGCCGGCCTGATTCGATCGCCGTTATCGGTGTGGCGCCACGGGGCACGATGTGGTCCCCTGGCCCTGGCTTTTACATGAATAAACTGGTGGTCGGGCGTGAGGCGCGGGAGGCTATCTCCTCGGCTAGTCTCGCTCTGCCCGTGGCTGAGTTACTCGCGGCCATCGGTAAGGCGAAGCATAAAGCCGTGGCAGACCTGACAGTATTCGTACTCGACAAGCCCCGACATAGCAGGCTGATCGCCGATGTGCGGGCCGCCGGCGCGCGCGTGCTGACGCGCACCGATGGCGACGTAGCCGGTGCGCTGATGGCTGCTACGCCAGGCTCCGGGGTGGATGTTCTGATGGGTATCGGCGGTACGCCGGAAGGCGTCATCTCCGCCTGTGCTGTTCGCGCGCTGGGTGGGGCGATGCTGGGCCAACTGGCCCCTCAGAAACCCGAAGAACGTGAGGCGCTGCTCGCTGCCGGTATCGATATCGATCGGGTTCTCACCGAGTGCGACCTTGTAGCCAGCGATGACGTGTTCTTCTCGGCCACTGGAATTACTGATGGCCTGCTGATGCAAGGTGTACGATACACGGACGGCGGCTCGACGACCCACTCGATCGTCATGCGTGGTAAGAGCCGGACCAGGCGCACGATTCAGGCAGAACATTGCATAGACAAAGTGAGGACCATCGGGTCGTGTAGCGAGGCTTAGGACGGGCATAGGGCATAGAGAGGCACAGGAGGAAGGAATGGCACTCATTTCGATGCGACAGTTACTCGACCACGCCGCCGAGTATGGTTATGGCGTCCCCGCCTTTAACGTGAACAACATGGAGCAGATCCAGGCCATCATGGAGGCGGCTCATGAGGTGGACAGTCCTGTGATCATGCAGGCCTCCGCCGGCGCGCGCAAGTACGCCAGCGAACCGTTCCTCCGCCACCTGTTCCTGGCGGCGCTTGAGATGTACCCTGACATCCCGGTGGTTATTCACCAGGATCACGGCGCATCCCCTGGGGTGTGTATCGCTTCTATTCGCTCCGGCTTCAGCAGCGTCATGATGGACGGCTCACTCTTCGCAGACGGTAAGACCCCTTCAACGTATGAGTATAATGTCGCGACAACGGCCCATATTGCTGAGGTTGCCCACGCGATCGGCGTGTCGGTGGAAGGGGAGCTCGGCTGCCTGGGGTCCCTCGAAACCGGCACCGGCGAGAAGGAAGACAGCCACGGCGCCGAGGGGACGCTCTCACGGGATCAGCTCCTGACCGATCCAGAGCAGGCCGCCCAGTTCGTCAAGGCGACCAAGGTGGATGCCCTCGCTATTGCTATCGGCACCAGCCACGGCGCCTATAAATTCTCTAAGAAGCCTGAAGGCGATGTCCTCGTGATGGAGCGGGTCAAGGAGATCCATGCGCGCATTCCGGACACCCACCTGGTCATGCACGGCTCCTCAAGCGTTCCTCAGGAGTGGCTGAAGATCATCAGAGAGTTCGGTGGCGACATGCCGCAGACCTACGGGGTTCCGATCGAAGAGATCCAGCTTGGGATCAAGCATGGGGTGCGGAAGGTGAACATCGATACCGATCTGCGCCTGGCGGCAACCGGCGCCATCCGGCAGGATCTGGCGCAAGGCAAAAAGAACTTTGATCCGCGCAAGTTTCTGATGGCGGCCACGAAGGCCATGCGGCAAATCTGTAAAGACCGCTATGAACAGTTGGGGAGCGCCGGTAACGCAAGCAAGATCCGTTCGATCTCTCTGGACGATATGGCCCACCGCTACGCCAAGGGCGAACTCGATCCGCATGTCAACTAGCATGGCTCCAGTGAAGGCTTGGTAAGGGCCGTGACCACTTATAAGTTCGCCCCATCGATCCTGTCCGCCGACTTTGCCCGGCTGGGTGAAGAGGTTCGCGCCGTGGATGCGGCCGGCGCCGACTACATACACGTCGACGTGATGGATAATCACTTTGTGCCCAATCTCACCATTGGGCCGGCCGTGGTCGCCGCAATCCGGCCCCACACCCAAAAGCTGATGGATGTCCACCTGATGATTGAACCGGTGGACGCCATCATTCCAGACTTCGCCAAAAGCGGGGCCGACATCATCACCGTTCATCCGGAGGCGACCCGCCATCTGGATCGGACTATCCAGCTTATCAAGAGCCTTGGGTGTCGGGCCGGGGTCTCCCTTAATCCGGCGAGTCCCATCGCCTGGCTGGACTACGTGCTGGAGCGGTTGGACCTGGTGCTGGTGATGAGCGTGAACCCCGGGTTCGGCGGCCAGAGTTTCATCGACTATGTGCTGCCGAAGATCACGGCCATTCGCCGGCGCATTGATGCTACTGGGAAGGCGATCGATCTGGAGGTGGACGGCGGCGTGAAGGTGGAGAACGTCCGCCGCATTGCGGAGGCTGGAGCCGATACCTTTGTGGCAGGTTCCGCCATCTTCGGGACCCCCGACTACGCGGCCACCATGGCCCAGTTTCGGACCGCCCTTGGCGGCACGAGAAGTGGTTGTTGACCCATAAGTAGGCAGATCGCGAGCTCGGCGTGTTTACGCTTTGAGGGAACAACCTCATGCGGCCGCACTATTGTGCACGAAACGGCATCCCCCCACCCTCACCTTCCCCCTCATGGGGGGGAAGGGACACCTCACATGGGCTCCTCCCCCCTCGGATGGGGGGGATGAAGGTGGGGGGGGTTTGGACGAGTTGTCGGGTTACGCTACGCTAACCCGACCTACGGCTGAGCGCTGATGGCTGAACGCTACGTTCTGAGGACATGGTCGCTTGCCTCCTGGCTTATCGTGCTTGCCTGCATCGGCATTGCCGCATGTCAGACTGTTCCCATCACGGGCCGGTCCCAGCTCCTGTTACTCTCTGAAGCGGATGAGATGCAGATGGGGATCCAATCCTATCGGGAGGTCGTTCAGAAGTCCAAGCTCTCGAAAGACCCCGTCACCAACGACCTGGTCAAGCGTGTTGGGACTCGCATCGCGGCGGCCACCGGTCGGACAGACTTCCAATGGGAGTTTACGGTCATTGAGGATCCGCAGGCCAATGCGTTTGCTCTGCCTGGCGGTAAGGTGGCGGTGTATACCGGCATACTTCCCATCACGCGGGATGAGGCGGGTCTGGCCGCCGTCCTTGGGCATGAGGTCGCTCATGCCGTCGCGCGACACGGCGCCGAACGCGTGAGCCAGAATCTACTTGTGCAGATGGGACTGGCCGGTACCATGGCAGCGCTCTCGAACCGGGATCCACAGACCGTTAAGACGGTGAGTTCCCTGCTGGGCGCCGGCGCGGCCGTGGGGCTGGTGCTCCCCTGGAGTCGCGGTCAGGAATCCGAGGCCGACCACTTGGGGCTCATCTACATGGCGAAGGCAGGGTACAACCCCAGCGCAGCCCGCGACCTCTGGATCCGTATGGCTGAGGCATCCCGAGGTCAGGGCCGTCCCCCAGAGTTCCTCTCCACCCACCCGGCGGAGGCGACCCGCATCCACCAGATCGAGGCATGGCTTCCCGAGGCGTCGCAGCATTACCGCCGGGAACCGGGCACGCGATAACCGGCCGGCAGCCTCCGCAGGGGCCCGGCATTACTGACCATGGATCAGCTATATTGTGCCTCATCGGCAACTGATATTCCTGGGATCGAGGGTCGGCAGTGTCCCCTCGCGATAGAAGATCAGCGCAAGCAGTACGAGACTGTTCGTATAGTAGTCGTCGCTGCCTTCGAAGAGGGACGCTTCCTTGTTGAAGGCGTTACGTAGCTTAACGAGAACGCCAGGCAAGACAGGGCTGTTCGACCTCGCCAGCGCCGATAGGCTCATGGCATAGGCGGCTACGCGTTCATACCTCTGGGCCGGTGTGCCCTCGTACGTGTACTCGGCGAAGAATCGACCACCGTGCCTCTCCCACTCTCGCGTGTAAAAATCGCTCATGCCGTCGAGGTATTGCCTTGCCCGATCCTCCCCGAACCACAGCGCATCCATTCCGAGTCGCCACGGGGTTCGAATGGCATCCCAGCTAAACCGATCCGAAAATCCCGTGGCGCGCATCAGGGCTCCGTCCGCTGTGAGGAGCAGCCAGTCCGGCACTAACCCCACGCCAGGGACTCCGGCAAAGCCCTTAGAGACTGTCTCAATAAGGTGGTAGCTTCCCTCGATCAGGTCGTTCCAACGCGGGTCTCCGGTACACGCAAAGAATATCCGGAAGTGGGCCGGCGACGAATAGGATGGGTTAATGATGTAGGAGGCGCGCCCTTTTCTCCAGCTTCCAGGCATGAGATACCTCCGCCTATTGATCACCTCTGTTTCCAGGTTGAGTAGATCGCTCATGACCAATCGCGCCTTCCGGGCATAGCGCTCGTCGCGCCAGCGGGCGGAGGCCGTAATCAGCGCGAGGGCATAATCGAGGTCGGCATCGGACGCGCTGTTCCAGTCAGTGACGCCCTTGCCTGGCTCCCAATGCCAGGCAAGCAGATGGTCGCCGGTGCGACCCTTCCGCGAGAGGTGTCGTTCCGTCCAGTCCAATACCCTGTCGAATGTCTTTCGGTCGTCGAGCAGCGAAGCGATGAGTAACGCATACGCCTGCCCCTCGGATACCGTATCCCCACCGTTCCGAGGACGCTGGACACGCCCGTCCTGTTGAATGAACCGCTTGCCGTACCCGCTCCAGGCCCTGGCGATCAGATCGACCGCCGGATCGATCTCAACCCTGGGACCGTAGGCCGACGCCGTACAGGTGACCACGAGTAAGCTTATTACCCCGACTACTCTTATGATCCAAATGCCGCTAGTCATACCGTCACGCCGTCAAGGTTAGAACCTGTAGTCGATCAGTACCCCCGCGTTCCATTCATCATACACGCTCGACCGAATCGCCTTCAGCGACAGACCGACATCGAGTTGGCGCGCCAGCGCATAGGCGAGCTTCCCTTGCCACTCGTGAAACAACTTCCCGTTACTATCCATGGAGATCCCGTAATAGGCGGTATAGTGGTTGCGCGGTGCCTCCGCCAGATAGTCCTCTTTCGTCGGATAGCCCAACCAGCGTTGAAACTCCACGGCTACCGTGTTCGTGGCGTATGCGCCCGGCGAAAAATACGATCGCTCTCGCTGGAACCCGTAGGCGTTTACACGGTAGATGAGACGAAACGCCTTCGGAAACCAGAGTAGACGATACGACGCGAGAAACTCGCCCCCGACCCTGGTGTTGTTATCGGAGTAGTTCGCGTAGTTGCCTTGTATCGCCCAGTCGACGCGCCGTTCGAGCGCTCCGCTCACGCTTGCCGAGAGTCTATTGACGGTAATCCCATTCAGGACGGTTGTCTGGTTCTCCCACAGGTCCTTCCGCTCGAAGTCAACTCGCACCCTCGTTCCGGACGGCATCTCGTACGACACGCCAACGCCGACATTAAGGCGGTCCCGTCCGATCTCGTTATAGTGGATTTCGCTCACGAATCCATCCATATGGAAATAGCCGTTCGGACTGTAGCGCAACCCCACGGTTCCCACATTGGTCAACAGGTGTTTGCGTCCGAAATGGAACTGTACATTCTCGTACCTGACGCGGGCCGATACGTCGTCCGACATTCGAACTCGTCCCTCTGCGCTGGCCAGTCCGTACCTGATTGACCGCTTGTCATCGAAGCCCTTCTGATCTATATAGTTGTAGCCAAGCGTGAGAAGCGGCCGTTGGGAGAGTTCACTGAGATCCAATGCCAGCTCGGCCTGCCGATGTCCCGGCACGACGGACATCAATTGGCGGTACGCCGCTTGCGCCTCGGATGGCCGCCCACCCAGCGTAGCGATCTGCCCCAGATCGAACAGTGCCTCGCTGTTCTGTGGCTCCAGCTCGGCCAGTAGTTCGAAAGCAGTCTTGGCCCGTCTCAGTCGCCCCAGCCACAACGATGCCTTACCGTCGCGTTCCAGCACCGTGGCCACATCATCCGGAAACCGTTTGAGGATCGCATCAAATTCGGCCAGGGCGCGCTCATGCTGGAATGTCCAGCCGTACGCCCCGGCTTTGTTTCGCCATACCGTGAGATCATCAGGCGCGAGCGTTGCGGCAGCCTCGAATTGTGCGAGAGCCTCAAAACGACGTTCCGCCTCAAGCAACAGCCATCCAAGCTCAGTAATGGCATCCCACTGTGTTGGGGCGAGCGCGATTGCCGATCGGTATCTGGTGATCGCCTGTTCATACGCTCCGAGCCTCCAGGCGTTCCTCGCTCCAAGCAGCAACACCTCTCGCTCGCTGGGCTCTTGGGCCCCCGCGATGGTCGCGGCCCAAGCAATGAATACGCCCAAAATCAGGACCCGAACGGTGAGTCGGTGGCGCATCCGGCACCCCTTTCTTACTCTCCCAGCAGCACAACAATGTGCTTTTCGGCCTCCGTAAACCGGCCACGGTTGTGGAGCTCGAGCGCAAGCTGCATCCTCAGGTCCTTTCGTGCAGGCTCAAGCTCAACCAGTTGATCCAGCACCTTCAGAAACTCGTCCTTCTGATCGGTCTTCCGCAGCGCCTCCAGAATCCCCTTCCAGGCCTCCGCGTCCTTGGGGTTTGCATGCAGGGCTACCCGAAACTCCTCTTGCGCTTCTGCAACCCTGCCGGCTGCGATCAGCACCCATCCGAGCTCGTTTCGTGCGTCGTTGAGCCGCGGGTCCCTTTCCAGTAGCCTCCGGTAGCGTCGCACCGACGTGTCGTGCTTGCCCGACTTCGCCGCGTTCCTTGCCCCCATCAGTAGGAGGAAGTTCTCGTCAATTCGTGACTCCCGCTCCTGAGCCAGCGCGGTGAAGGCTACACCTATCAGCGCTACCGCCAGCAGGATCGCTGTCCACCGCGTCATGTGTCTGGTCATCCCTATTCCGGTCCCTCCCTCAGCAGTGCGGCGAAGTGCGGCTCTGCTTCCGCATATCGGCCTGCATTGTGCAGCGTTAGCGCGAGTCGCATCCTCAGCCCTTCGTCCTCAGGGACCACGGCAACAACGCGCCGCCAGATCTCGATCGCCGCGTCCCTCCGCTCAGCCCGTTCAAGGACCTGTCCGAGCTTCACAAAGGAATCGAGATCATCCCGCCTTACTCGCGAGCGCGCGATCTGCTCATACACGCGCATTGCCGCCGCCGGATCCGGCGCTTCCACCGCCTGCTCCAGCCGTTCCAGCACGATCTCGGCCGTGTAGATCCATTGAAAACTACCCCAGACCGCTACGCCATACAACAGGCCGGCTACGCCGACGAACCATCCGTTTCGGATCAGTTGGATACCGTTCATGTGTTTCGGCATCAGTGGCCTGTCTCGCAGAGTTGCGCCAGGATCTTGAGGGATGGTCCCAGCGGCTCTACGAACGTGGCGCCGACCCGGTATGACCGTCCGGTCGCCACCTCCCGACAATTGCGAATCTCGATCTCGGCATCCAGCCTTCCGAACGGCGTGACCAGCGTGATCGGGGCATGCGCACCAGCCACCATCGGAGAAGTGACCATGAACGCCAGGCCGCCTATGCTGATATCCTCCGTCACCGTGTAGCGTGGCGGGTCGCCGCGCAGGATCATCGGCAGACTGATCTCCATACGTTTCGCCCTCCGCTTGATTTGCCGCCGGTCATAATAGGCTAGCACAAACCTGGTCAGCGGCGACGGCCTGACGTCGAATCGGTTCATGAAGGCTGGCAGCATCCGACTGAAACAGAATTCCGTTATCGCATCCTTGTCCTCCCTGCTCAGGTCGGCGAATTTCACGCCATATCGAAAGACCCCCTCCATTGCCGTGCTCCGGTTGATATACAGGACGACTCCGTTGCACGTCATGACCCTGGAGCCCAGATATAACCTCAATTTCACCAGTTCCCCGACAGGAAGGGCGGAGAATGTCGCCAGCGCTATACCATCCTCGTTCAGATCCGTGGCTATGCCCAGGCCGCTCGCCACGCGCTCACCCTCGCCGGCCTCGTACCAGACAGGTAGACCGCCAAGGAACCGAGACTCCTTTCGGCGGTGCAAGGGAGAGGTCACAGTCGCTACGACCACACAGGCCAGGTATCCGTTGACGCCGCTCCAGAACATGCCGATGCCCAATCCCAGCCCGTTATGCGAGACGCCATAGGCCCATTTCAGTGCCCCCCACTCGATGGCAGTGACGCCCAAGAGGATGATCGTCAACTGGGGGAGGAGCGCCGACAGGCTGACCGCCTCGCCGGCCCCTTTCGCTGTCACGATGAACTGAGACTTCCACCGCAACAGAGCCCTGACCACGGCTTTGGACAGTACAAAGAAGTTCATCATGTTGTAGATCTCATCCTCACGGATCCGACCCTGCCCCCGACCGACAATCTTGATACTCATAATGACCACTGCCAGGAATATCGCGTACCGCCACATGAACGACCAGTTAAAGGGAAAGATGGGGTACCACCCGGTCAGCAGCATGATTGCCGGCGTGCTGAAGTAGATAAGTTTTGGCAGTCCGATGAACCAGCCAAATACCGTGGCAAAGAAACAGATCCGCTGCGGCAGGGTCAAGCCTTTGGTCCACAGCGGGTTATCGGCAAAGAGGAGACTGATATTTCCCTCGGCCCAGCGGAGTTTCTGTATGTGATAGTTCTTGAGATCGGTAGCAGCGAGCCCACTGGATAACAGTTCATTGTGGTACACGCCTTGCCACCCCGCCTTGCACAGTCGAACGCTGGTGTGGAGGTCTTCCGTGATCGTTTCTGTCGCAAACCCGCCGATCTCATCGAGCGCTCTCTTTCGTATTACCGCCGATGTTCCGGCGAAGAAGGCGGCGTTCCAGTAGTCCCTTGCCGGCATCATGAGGCGATAGAACATATCCCCTTCGTTCCACTTTTCTCTCTTCTCAAATTTGAATCGAAATGAGAACGATTCGACGTTATAGTAATTTTGTGGTGTCTGGACGAAGGCTACCTTCTCGTCCGTGAAGTACCCGAGCGTCTTGTCGAGGAAATCGGGTTGAGGGACATAGTCCGCGTCAAAGACCACGATAAAGTCACCATCGGAGATCGACATGGCATGGTTCATGTTTCCGGCTTTCGCATGGGCCCGCTCTCTCCGCGTCACATATGCGCACCCCAGTTCCGCTGCGAGCGCGGCAAATTCAGGCCTATTCCCGTCGTCCAGAATGTAGGTCTTATGGGGATAGGCCATGTGGATACAGCCTAATACCGTTTTCCTGACGAGGCTGACGTCTTCCTTGTAGGTGGGGATATAGACGTCTACCCGCAAGCCGGGCGGAACAGGAGGCGGTGTTCGCTGGAGTGGATGCCACATCTGGAAGAAGTAGAGAAACAGGGAAAGGCATCCGTGGAATTCTGCGTAATAAAAGAGAAGGGAGAATGTCGGCGCATCCCAATTGATCGTGTACAAGAGCCGGTAGGCGAGGTAGTACAGATAGACCGCGATGGTGAGTACCATGACGGCCTGGTAATACCGTACCGATGCCACACCCCCCGCAGTCAGTGGGCGCTGTCCCAGATCCAGCCTTTCAGGCTGCGGCGGCAAGGTATGCTCAGTCACCGAATCGCGCTATGGTCTTCGAAAACCATTGCCCCCAAAACGCCCCCTGAAACTACACACATTGCGGTGTCCGATGCGCGCGAATTGTGCGTCAAAAAGAGGTAGAAGGTCAATATAAAGGCTCTTCGCGTAATCGAGTGGGTGAATTTCATGTTTTTCAGAGTGCCGGGAGCATGGACGTGAGTATTTTCAGCCTCAGATATTCTTCATCCCGCAGCCCATACGCACGGCGTTGGATAACCC
>NZ_NVQC01000026.1 GCF_003044035.1 Candidatus Methylomirabilis limnetica | reverse complement strand
CTTTCTTTGGGACATGCGCCAGGATGCGGCGGATGTCGGGCAGAAAGCCCATATCGAGCATGCGGTCTGCTTCATCGAGTACCAGGTACTCGATGCCGGTGAGGCGCGCATACGGGTACTGGCAGTGATCGAGGAGCCTGCCGGGGGTCGCGACCAGGACGTCCACGCCTCGGCGGAATGCTCCTTCCTGGGGTCCCATGGAGACGCCCCCGTAGACTGCGGCGCCCTTCAGAGACGTGTGTACGGCGAGCGCGTGAAAGTGCTCCGCAATCTGCGCCGCCAGTTCCCGGGTGGGCGCCAGGATGAGCGCCCTCGTGGTGCCCCTGGGCTTCTCCATGAGGCGGTGGAGGATAGGCAGGAGAAACGCCGCGGTCTTACCGCTCCCTGTCACGGCGGTAGCCATAACGTCGCGGCCCTCCATGAGGGGCGGCACAGCGAGACTTTGGATCGGCGTGGGCTTCTCAAACCCCATGGTGTGGATGGCTTTCAAAAGGTTAGCGTTCAGGGTGAATGATGAAAACGGCATACTCCTCCTACTGCGGTGGTTGGGCGCACCTGTCATCAGAGATGAGCAAAGAAGCGCCCGCGCTGTTTGTCCGGTCGGATTGATGAGTGGGGCTAACGGCGGGATCACCGGAGAAGTCGCCGTGCAGATTCTAAAACGTCCCAGCTCGACACTCGATCGAGCCGCGTCAGGGTCTCGATCGATCTTGCTACTACAGTTTCGAGGTACTCTAGCACGCCTGGCGGCTTTTGCCAAGAGGGAAGTACAATCCAAAAGTAGAGGGAGCCATTACTGATGTGTCCCAATCGGGAGAGACGTCGAAGCTCGGCACTATCTTACATCAAGGGGCTTAGGCTGCTTGACAAGCAGAACGAACTACCCCGCAGCAAGCTACGGGGTATCGTCTTCTGTTCTGGCCCGTCATTCCGTGCTTGACACGCCTGCCCCGTACTTGATACGGGGGAATCTAGTCGGGCCCTCTGGATACCGGCTTCCGCCGGTATGACGAGCTTGCGGCAAGCCGCGGGGAATGAACCCCCAGCAGATTCAACAAACGGAAAAGCCAGTCCCCCGCGAGAGAAGTACCGGACCCGGATGACAGTGTGGCTGGTCCGCATCGCGGCCCAGCCACACTGTTCACACTCGTACGCCGGTGAGCCACTGAACTGATGAGGACCTAAGCCCCCATCAAACTTCAGTTACTCTTGCGGTTGCAGTTCAACTCGCCGATTCTTTGCGCGACCTTCAACCTCATCGTTCGACGCGATCGGCTGTTCTTCCCCGAATCCTACAGCAGTGAGATTGGCTGACCTTACGCCACGTGAGATCAGGTGGTTCATCACCGACTCGGCACGCTGCTGCGACAGCTTCTTATTGTAATCCGCCGTGCCCATACTGTCCGTATGGCCGGCAATAATGATCTTTAGGGCAGGGTGTTTGGTGAGAACCTTCGCAGTACCATCCAGAATCGCAAAAGATTTCTGGGTCAGCTCGGCCGAATCGTACGCAAAGTTCACACCTTTCAGGACGATGGGTTCTCGCTCCGGGCATCCGAGCTGATTCACTTTTACGCCATGAGGAGTGCCTGGGCACTGATCTTTGTCGTCCGCTACGCCATCCCCATCACTATCCACAGGAGTCGCCCCGGGAGTTAACGCCGCGCAGAGAATTCCGCCCACCACCGCACCGGCGGCAGCTCCATATCCAGCCTCCCTCCCCCCTGCAGCGCCTCCCCCAATTGCGGCGCCAGCGGCGCCTCCAGCCACCGAGCATATGAGCGCGTTATATCAGGGTCGCTGGCTAGCGCAGCCTGTTATGAACAACACAGCTATAAGGACTGTAACCTTCAATTTCTTCATGCTCTCCCCCATTGCAAGACGTGAAATCCGTTAATAGCATTAGCTGAGCCCTTCGCATAGCGGAGGGACAACCCACTGAATGAATAACATTTTGTATATCGAAACAGGGTTCTTGTCAACGCAGAAAAGATCTGCCGTGATGTTGGGTGCCTAGCTGCTACGTTCAGCCCCAGGTGCTTGACTTTTTGGCGAAAGATGCTATAAAAAACAATTAAAGTCATTAAAGAAGCGTATGAATCAAGGGAGCTGAGGATCTTTCGCGAAAGCGAAACCCGATCGTGTGGTTTTCGGGCACCTTGTGCCTGGCTCTGCTCGTCTGGGCGGAAAAGGGGTGCGCTCGGGCACGAAGGTCACCGTCCTCAGTGCTGGCTTTTCCAGAGCGGTCATTAGCAGATATGATCCCGCCTCAGGTTCGCCCGGGATCTTCTCTTAAGGTTGCAGCGTTCTCTTGCAGTTCGAGTAGAAGCAGGGTGGGCTTGACCAATGCGGATTCGTAAAGCAATTGTGCCCGCTGCGGGTTTGGGGACGCGGTTCCTCCCCGCAACGAAGGCACAGCCGAAAGAGATGCTTCCGATCGTGGACAAGCCTACCATCCAGTATGTGGTGGAGGAAGCCGCTGCGTCTGGGATCGAGGACATCATCATTGTGACCGGACGTGGGAAGGACGCGATCGAGAACCACTTTGACCGATCGCTGGAATTAGAAACCTCCCTTAGGCGGCAGGGCAAGGAGGAGCAGTTGCGGGAGATCGAGCGGATCTCCGGGTTGGCGTCGTTTTGCTACATCCGCCAAGAGGAGCCCCTCGGCTTGGGACACGCGATCCTGTTGGCAAGAGCGCTCGTGGGGAATGAGCCCTTTGCTGTCTTGCTTGGAGACGACATCATCGATGCCGAGGTCCCCTGTCTCAAGCAGATGATCTCGGCATTTGAACGGTATCAGTCCTCGATCATTGCTGTGCAGCAGGTCAGCAAGGAGGAAACCAGCAGCTACGGGATCATCGACCCCAAGCCAGTTGAGGAGACGATCTATCAGATCCTGGATCTGGTGGAAAAGCCGTCCCCGGCAGTAGCTCCGTCTGACCTGGCCATTGTCGGGCGCTACATTCTGACACCAGAGATCTTTGAGGCTCTTGAACAGACTCCCCGGGATAAAGGAGGAGAGGTTCAGCTCACGAATGGTCTGCGGGTGCTGCTGAGAACACAAACGATGTATGGACTCGCGTTTCACGGGCGTCGGTATGACGCCGGGAGTAAACTTGGTTTTTTGAAGGCAACCTTACAGTTTGCGCTCAAGCGTCCGGATCTGGCACCAGGATTGCGGGAATACCTGAGGACACTCAATCTGGATGAGGTGGGAGCGACCGTGGAGTGGGATCGAAAGGAGAACTGAGAGCCGTGGCGGACGAGAAGCCTGTCCTGAGTTCGATCGAAGGAACGGTGGAAAGTACAGAGGAACTGTCGGTCCCTGACGCTGAGATCACTGAGACCACAACCGAGGGACAAGCTCGGAAGGTGCCTGGCACGATCCCGCTCCTACCGGTGCGAGACGTGGTGATCTATCCCTTCATGATCTTGCCTCTCTTTGTAGGTCGGGAGAAATCGGTAAGAGCGGTAGACGAAGCGCTTTCGAGGGACCGCCTTATCTTGCTGGTGGCGCAACGGGATGCCGAGAAGGAGGATCCCGGCGCCGATGAGATCCACTCGGTCGGGACCGTGGCGATGATCATGCGAATGCTCAAGATGCCGGACGGGCGGGTAAAGGTGTTGGTTCAGGGTCTGTCCCGCGCCAGGGTCATTGGGGTTGAGCGGCGGGAACTCTACTTCGAGGCGAGGATCGCCGAAGTCCCCGAAACGGATCTGGTCACGTCGGACGTTGAGGTGGAGGCCCTGATCCGTTCGGTCAAAGAGTTGGTGAGCAAGAGCGTAACCCTCGGGAAACAGATCTCGTCGGATGTGGTGGTGATTATCAACAACCTCGAGCACTCGGGCCGCCTGGCTGACCTCGTGGCCAGTCACCTGGATCTGAAGATGGAACAGGCCCAAGAGGTGCTGGAACTGTTCGATCCGATCCAGCGCCTGAAGAGGGTCAGCGAGCTGCTAAGCAAGGAGCTCGAGGTGCTCGATGTTCAGCATCGAATCCAGAGCCAGGCTCGGGAGGAAATGGACAAGACTCATCGGGAGTATTACCTTCGGGAGCAGTTGAAGGCCATCCAGAAAGAGCTGGGTGACACCGATGACCGAAGCCAGGAACTGCAGGAGCTGGAGAAGAAGATCAAGAAGGCGAAGATGCCCGTAGCGGTAGAGTCCGAGGCGAAGGCGCAGCTAGGGCGGCTCAGCCGAATGCACCCCGACGCAGCGGAGGCCTCTGTCATCCGGACCTATATGGACTGGTTGATTGAGCTGCCGTGGAGTCGGTCGACCAAGGACAAACTGGCGATCAAGCAGGCATCGAAGATCCTCAACGAGGACCACTACGACCTCGAAAAGGTGAAGGAGCGAATCCTCGAATATCTAGCTGTTCGCAAGCTGAAGAAGAAGATGAAGGGGCCGATTCTCTGCTTCGTCGGCCCGCCTGGGGTGGGGAAGACCTCCCTTGGCCGCTCCATCGCCCGCGCCATGGGGCGCAAATTCATCCGGATCTCGTTGGGCGGTGTTCGCGACGAGGCGGAGATCCGCGGTCATCGGCGGACGTATATCGGGGCGCTACCTGGTCGTATCATCCAGGGGATCAAGCAGGCCGGATCGAACAATCCCGTCTTTATGATCGACGAGGTGGACAAGGTCGGGACCGATTTTCGGGGCGACCCCTCCTCGGCCCTGCTGGAGGTGCTGGACCCGGAGCAGAACTATAGCTTCAGCGACCACTACCTCGGCGTTGCTTTTGATCTCTCTAACGTAATGTTCATCTGTACGGCTAACACGGCTGACCCGATCATCTCGGCGCTGCGCGATCGGCTGGAGATCATCGATATCTCCGGGTACACCGAGGAGGAGAAACTCCATATTGCCAAGCGCTATCTGGTTCTCAGGCAGTACCAGGAACATGGGATCGACGAGAAGCGCCTGCTGATCACCGACGAGGCGATCCTGAAGATAATCAATGAGTATACCCGGGAGGCCGGGCTCCGGAACCTGGAGCGAGAAATCGCCACTATCTGCAGGAAGGTAGCTCGCCTGGTGGCGGAAGGGCAAAAGGGACAGACCAAGGTGACCCCGGCGGTCCTGCAGCGGTTTCTAGGTGCACCAAAGTTTCTGTCCGACTCGGAACAGGAGACCGATGAGGTCGGTGTCGCCACGGGTCTCGCGTGGACGCAGGCGGGCGGGGACACCATCTACATCGAGTGCAGCGTCCTACGCGGTAAGGGCGGCCTCTCCCTTACGGGGCATCTGGGTGAGGTGATGAAAGAGTCGGCCCAAGCCGCCTTGAGCTATGCACGCTCGCGATCCGCCGATCTGGGGATCAAGGATGAATTTTTCGCCAAATCTGATATCCATATCCACGTCCCTGCCGGAGCGATCCCCAAGGATGGTCCGTCAGCCGGTATCACGATGGCCGTAGCGCTGATTTCCGCCCTGACCAAGGTGCCCGTTAGGAGGGACGTGGCGATGACCGGAGAGGTGACTCTTCGCGGCAAGGTCCTGCCGATCGGTGGGATCAAGGAAAAGGCGTTGGCAGCGAGAAGAATGGGCATCCATACAGTGGTGGTCCCGGCGAGGAACGACAAGGATATCAAAGAGCTTCCTGCCAATGTGAAGCGGGGCATGGAGTTCGTGTTCGTGGACCATATGGACCAGGTGCTCGAAATCGCCTTGGTCAAGCAGACAGGGGCCAAGCGTCGCCTTGCTGTGGCTCTCAGCGCTAAACGTGGGACGACCCCTTCGGCGGGGCTCAGGACAGGCCCTTCGACAGGGCTCAGAACGTGCTTGCCGAGACACCGGAACCCCGCAGCTCCTGCACAAGGGACTCCATACAGTGTCTAACGACCGAACGGTTCGGATCGTCCCCTTGGGAGGCCTGGGGGAGATCGGTTTGAACATGATGGTCGTCGAAGCGGCGGGCGACCTGCTGGTGATAGATGCCGGGTTGATGTTCCCGGATGAGGAGGTGTTCGGGGTCGACCACGTGGTCCCGGATATGAGCTATCTGATCGCACATCGGGAGAAGGTGCGGGCAGTGCTGCTCACCCACGGCCACGAGGATCACATCGGCGCACTTCCTTACCTGCTGAGCAGGATCAATGTCCCGGTTTATGGCACGCGCTTCTCACTGGGGCTGGCGGCGGAAAAACTGAAGGAAGCGAATCTCCTGTCCGATGCCGACCTCAAGCTCATTCGTCCCCGCGATCGCCTTCAGCTCGGCCTTTTTGAGGTTGAGTTTCTTCGGGTCTGCCACAGCATTCCAGACGGCGTAGCACTGTCCATCAGGACCCCCGGCGGCCTGATTATACACACCGGCGATTTCAAATTCGACCAGAGCCCGGTGGATGGCCAACTTACCGATTACCGGCGGCTTGCCGAGCTCGGGGATGGTGGCGTGCTGGCCCTTCTCTCGGATAGTACGAATGCGGGTCGGGATGGATTCACGCCTTCGGAGCAGGTGGTGGGGCAGGCTTTCGACGCAATCTTTCGGGAGGCTCAGGGACGCGTTATCGTGGCCTGCTTCGCCTCAAACATTCATCGCGTCCAACAGATCCTCGATGCGGCGGCAGCTACGGGAAAGCGGGTGGCGGTTTGTGGCAAGAGCATGGTGGCCAATACGCGGATCGCGTCGGAGTTGGGATGCCTCCGGATCCCTGATGACACGCTCGTTGGACTGGCCGAGTTGGAGCGCCTCCCGATTGCGGAGCGGGTGATCGTGACCACTGGGAGCCAAGGCGAACCCCTCTCCGCCATCGCCAGAATGGCTGTCGCGGCGCACAAACAGGTCCACGTGTCGCCCGGCGATACCGTCGTCTTCTCGTCGCGCGTCATCCCTGGCAATGAAAAATCGGTGGCTCGAACAATTAACGGCCTCTACCGACAGGGGGCCCGTGTCATCACCGAGGATATGGCTGGAGTCCATGTCTCGGGACATGCCAGCCGGGAAGAGCTGAAGCTGATGCTGAATCTGACCCGTCCCACCTTCTTTGTACCGATTCACGGAGAGTACCGCCACCTGCACCAGCACGCCCACTTGGCACGGGAGGTCGGAGTACCGGAAGCCAGGACCCTCGTCATCGAGGACGGCGACATCCTGGAGCTAGATGGCAGCAGCGCCCGGATCGTTGGTAGAGCACCCGTCGGTCGGATCCTCATCGACGGGAAGGGGATCGGGGATGTTGGGGACGCCGTCATTCGCGACCGGCAGCGGTTGGCGCAGGAGGGGGTAGTGGCCGTGGTCCTTGCCGTAGATCAGCAGTGCGGCAAGTTGGTGACAGGACCTCAGATAATCTGCAGCGGGTTCGTCAATGCACAGGATTCGAAAACCCTCACGGATAGCATCAAAATCCTGGTCTGCTCCGTACTGGAAAATGCCTCTGAAGAGGACCGCACCGATCCGCGCCTCATGGAGCAACGGATCAAGACTGCGGTTAAGAAGCAGTTGCAGAAAGAGATCGAACGACGGCCCATGATCCTGTCGGTGATCATGGAGGTGTAACGAAGGAGGCGGTTGATGGCGACTGAAGGCACGCCGAAGCCGATGGCGACCCCAGGGGAGCGGCGCGGAGGAGATCGAGCGCCAGGGACCCAGTTCCTCACACATCCCAAGACTCACGAGGCGCTGGGTATCCTCGGGATCGCCGTGGCCCTCTTTCTCCTGGCAAGTCTCCTGTCCTACGATCCCCTCGACCCATCGTTCGTCAACTCCGGAGGCGGCCCTGGACATCAGGTGCACAATTATGGGGGGCGGTGGGGCGCAGAACTTGCTGGTGATCTTCTGGAGCTGTTAGGTGTCGGCGTACTAGCCGTACCATTCTTCCTGGCCCTGTTGAGCTGGAGGTTTCTCAGCGCGAAGGCTACTCCCTTTGTCATTTGGAAGCTGGCCGGGTGCGTCCTGCTCATGGTGAGCCTTGGGCTACTGGCCCAGTTCTTCGCTATGGCAGGGCTGCCTGTTGGCCGAACCTGGGAACGCCCTGGTGGCTTTATTGGCGAAGAGCTGCACCGGATCTTCAGTCCGCTGGTGGGCCCCGTGGGACTGCCGTTGCTGGGACTCACGACCCTCGTCCTCGGTATGGTGTGCCTGATCAGCCGGCCGCTTGCGGGCCTCTCCTTTGGATTCCGGGGTGTGATCGAGCGAGTGGCGGCTCGCGTGAGGGAACGGCGAGCGGCGAAGGCGCAACTGCCGGGCCGAATCCGGCCGCCCTATACCCCTCCAGATGAGGAAGAGCCTCGAATCGAGAGCCGATCGTTTCCCGTGCTGATGGAGCCTGCTCCTGGGGTGGCCACAGCAGAGCAGCAAGTCCACGCGATCGTTCCCCCTCCACAGCCATCCTTTCCCTTTGCGATTTCGAAAGAGGGTTTTCAGATCCCGCCGCTATCGAAGCTCGATCTGCCGGCAAGGGTGGAGAGCGGGCTCTCCGATGAGGAGCGGGAGACGAACGCGCAGATCATCGAGCGTAAGCTGCTGGACTTCGGGGTCGAGGGGAAGGTCACGCAGGCACAGCCCGGGCCTGTCATTACCCGATATGAGATTGAGCCGGGGCCCGGGATCAAGATCAACCGAATTGTTGCTTTGGCTGACGATCTGGCCTTGGCCTTACGGGCGCTAAGCGTGCGCGTCGTGGCGCCGATTCCAGGGAAAGCAGTTGTTGGCGTGGAGATCCCGAACCGCCGTCGTGCTACGGTACACCTGCGCGAGGTACTGGCGTCCAAAGCATTCGAGAGATCTACTGCTTCACACCTTCCCCTTGCCTTAGGGAAGGACATTGCCGGCGAACCCTATGTGGTCAATCTGAGCCAGATGCCACACCTGCTCATCGCCGGGGCGACAGGTTCCGGCAAAAGTGTATGCATCAATGCCCTGATTGTGAGCCTGCTGTACAAGGCCACAGCAGAAAGCGTTCGATTGCTGCTGATCGATCCGAAGCGGGTGGAACTCTCTGTCTATAACGGGATTCCGCATCTGGCTGAGCGCGTCGTATGCGATCCGAAGGAGGCGTCAAAACGGCTTCAGCGCCTTGTGCTTCACATGGAAGGGCGCTACAAACTGTTTGCCAGGCTCGGGGCCAGAAATATTGCCAGCTACAACGAGTTGGAACTGAAAGCCAAGCGGGAAGGAGGCGGCGAGATCTTTCAGCCGCTCCCCTACCTGGTGGTGGTCATCGACGAACTAGCCGACCTGATGCTGACCGCTTCCGCCGACGTCGAGCGGTCCATCGTCAGGCTGGCGCAGATGGCTCGGGCGGTAGGCATCCATCTGATCGTGGCAACGCAGCGCCCCTCGGTCGATGTGATCACCGGGGTTATCAAGGCCAATTTTCCGGCCAGGCTCGCCTTCCAGGTTTCCTCGAAGGTCGATTCCCGTACGATCCTCGACATGAATGGCGCCGAGCAACTGTTAGGCGATGGCGACATGCTATTCATCCCGCCATCAAGCTCAAAGCCGCACCGGATTCACGGATCGTTCGTGTCCGATATCGAGATTAAGCGCGTCGTCGAGTTTCTGGAAGCGCAGGGGAAGGCCGAGGAGTTTCCGTGGTCGCTGCTGCCGGCCGAGGAGGAGCAGGAAAAGTCAGGGGATGAAGACGACGAGCTGTACCGGCAGGCGGTTGAGGTCGTCGTCACCACGCGTCAGGCCTCGATTTCCCTTATTCAGCGGCGACTCAGGATTGGGTTTAACCGAGCGGCGCGAATGATCGAGCGGATGGAGCATGAACGGATTGTGAGTCGCATTGAAGGGGGCGGGCCGCGAGCGGTCCTCGTGGAACCGCAGAATACGTGAATGATGTGCGAGGTGCCCTCTCCCTCGCCGACGTAGGGGCGACCCTGGCGGTCTCCCGATCCGGGCAGGCACAAGGCCTGCCCCTACAAGAAGGGAGGGGGCGCGGCGTGCGAAGAGAATGGGGCGGAGCGCGAGGGTCAATGCGGCATAGGTCGGTGATCGGTCTCACACTCCTGCTACTAGCGGGTGTAGGGTCTCCGCTGAGCGTGTCCGCGCTTACAGCAGATGAGGTGGCAGACAAGGTCCAGGCAACCTACCAGGGGTTCTCGGACCTCCAGGGGACCTTCCTCCAGCGTGCCACGAATAAACTGAGCGGGATGACACAAGAGGCCTCAGGCCGGCTCTTCCTCAAGTGGCCAGGGAGGATGCGCTGGGAGTACGAGAAGCCTGAATCGAGGCTATTCTTGATCGATGGTAAGACCCTCTGGAGCTACAGCCCATCCGAACGACAAGCCATGTCGCAAGATGTGAGCGGCGTGCTTACGACGAGCCCTATCGGGATCCTGTTCGGGATGAGCAGCCTCCGGCGAGACTTTCAGGTGCGGCCTATCGTTCACGCGGGGACCAAGGACAGTCCGGAGTACCTCATGGAGTTGACCCCCAAGGGGAAGGATATGTCCTTCAAGCGGGTGATCCTGGGGGTGGATCGGGAAAGTTTCTTCATCCAGCGACTTACGGTTTTTGACCTGTATGGCAACACCACTGAGGTCGAGCTGTCCAAGCAGAAGGTCAACAGCGGTCTAAAAGGCGAGTTGTTTCAATTCTCGCCACCGCCAGGGACGGATGTCGTGGCCCCTCTCAAGCCTCCCGTTCCATAGCCAAAAGGAGATCACACGTGTCCAATGAGGCGTCCTTCGATATCAGCTCAACGGTTGATTTGCAGGAGGTAGACAACGCTGTACAGCAGGTCATGAAAGAGATCCAGCAGCGGTTCGATTTTAAGGGAACAGCCTGTCGCGTCGTGCGGGACGAGCAAGGTCTCCTGCTCCACGCTGACGATACCTACAAGCTGAAGGCTGTGGTGGACCTGCTGGAATCGAAGCTGGTGCGGCGAAAGGTATCTCTGAAGGCCCTTGTCTACGAAGCCACTGAGCCGGCGGCTAAAGGGACCCTGCGGCAGCGGGTAACGCTGCAGCAAGGTATCTCCGCAGACAAGGCCAAAGAGGTCGCCAAGGTGATCAGGGGGCTTGGTTTTAAGGTTACTGCGCAGATCCAAGGCGATCAGATACGGGTCTCGGCGAAGAGTAAAGACGATCTGCAAGCTGTCATGCAAGCGCTTCGAGCGCACGATTGTGGCATCGACCTGCAGTTCGACAACTATCGGTAACGCGGCCGCTCGCTGCCTGGTTTTTTCTTGTCCGGCAAACGAAATCGTGTAGCATCCATCGTAAGTACTCAGGTGGGTAGGCTGAAGGCTGAAGGCTTTTAGGGGTAGAAACCGAGAACGGTCTTGATTCGTGCCTTGCGAGATAATTCAGAACCTTCAGCCTTCAGCCTAAACACCTTGAGTAGTTACCAGTCATCACGTGAAGAGGTTGTGTCAGCCTTGAGTGATAGCATGCCGGAACATCGTGAAGATGAGAGTAAGACGGCCCTGATTGTCGGGGACGGTGTCGGATCAATCCTCCGACTCCGTGAGCTGCTCACGCGTCAAGGATTCTTGGTCCTGCAAGCCCCATCGACGCAGGAGGCGCTGGATGTCCTTGCTGCCGGCCACGCTGAGCTGGTGGTCTTGGATGCCGGATCGTACGTCACTCTGCAACAGCGAGCTTATCGTCTTACGGCGGTCAATCGATTGACCGGAGTCATCGGCGCCTCATTTGATCTCAGTGAGGTCTATCAAGCTTTCGCCACAGAGGTGGGACGGCTCGTTCATTACGATCGGATGGGACTCATCCTGCGACAAAATGATGCAGATCTGGAGGGGAGGGTGCTCCGGCTGGCGCCTGACCAACCTGCCACCGGATGGCATGAAGGTGTCTTCGCCATTGAGGAAGGAACAGGTGTCGGGTGGGTCATGGCTCAGCAACGCCCCCATATCGAGCAGGATCTGGCGGAATCGAAGCAATTCACGGAGGACGAGTCGCTGTTGAAGGTCGGAATCCGGGCCTGCCTTCGCCTTCCCCTCATCGTGAAGGGAGGGGTGATCGGCTGTCTCTGCATGGATAGCATTACACCTCACCGTTATGGCAATCAGGAACTGGAGCTCATGGTGCCTCTGAGCGAGCAGTTGGCCATCGCGATCGAACATGGGCGTCTGTTTCAAGAGAGTAACAGGTTGGCAATGACCGATGAGTTAACGGATCTCTTTAACCATCGCCACTTCTATAGCCAACTTGAGCAGGAGTTCAATCGAACTCTGCGCTACGGTCACCCGCTCTCGCTGATCATGTTGGATATCGATCACTTCAAGCAGTATAACGACCTCAACGGTCACCTGGGCGGCGATGAGGCCCTTCACCGCATTGCTACCCTGTTGGTAAATAGCACGAGGGGTGTTGATATTGTCGCGCGATATGGAGGGGACGAGTTTGGCATCATCCTTCCGGAAACCGATCTGCAGCAGGCCTTGGTGCATGCAGAACGGATCCGCTGTGCGATGGAGTGCGACGCTTTGAAAGTGCAAAGAGCGTCTGGCGGCGAGAGGCTTACTGCGAGCCTCGGCGTTGCCTGCTTCGGACCCGACATGCACCAGGTCGAAGACCTGGTGCGGGTGGCGGATCAGGCGCTCTATCGATCTAAAGCGGCGGGTGGCAACCAGACCTCTGCTGCCTGAATGAACTACCCCGCAGCAAGCTGCGGGGTATCGTCTTCTGTTCTGGCCCGTCATTCCGTGCTTGACACGGAATCCAGTCGGGCCCTCTGGATACCGGCGCCTGCCCCGGACTCCGATCCGGGGTCCGCCGGTATGACGAACTCGCGGCAAGCTGCGGGGAATGAACTCCCAGTGGATTCAATCGTCAGGAGGACCCTGCCGTGGAGAAGGAGGTACGGGTTGAGATCCTCACGATTGGGACAGAGTTGCTCCTGGGCCAGACACTCGATACCAATTCGGCCTACATCGGCGAAGCGCTTGCAGCGGCTGGAATCGAGGTCTATTGGAAGAGTACCGTTGGCGACAACGAGGCCCGGATCAGGGAGGTGCTTCGTGTGGCGCTCACACGATCCGAGATTGTGATTGCGACGGGGGGCCTCGGTCCCACGGAGGACGATCTGACCTGCCGAGCCATCGCGGCGGAACTGGGTCGAACGCTTCACCTCGACGAGACGGTCTTAGAATCGATCCGCCTCCGATTTGCCGATCGTGGGCTCGTCATGCCCAGGAACAACGAACGGCAAGCCATGATCCCGGAAGGCGCCACCGTGTTGCCGAATCCCCACGGGACTGCGCCCGGCCTCTTCATCCGCATGGAGAATGGAAAGATTGTGGTGGCGATGCCCGGGGTTCCTGGGGAGATGCAGCCGATGCTCACAGAGCAAGTCATCCCGCGCCTTGGCGAGGCCTTCGGTGCCAGCGGCAGCATTCGGTCGCGTACGCTCAAAGCCTGCGGGATCGCGGAATCGGCGCTCGATGAGATTATCGGCGACCTCATGCGCCATTCGCGAAACCCAATGATCGGGTTGCTCGCCTACCCCGGCGAGATCCATATCCGGTTGACCGTGCACACCGAGTCGGAGGCGGATGGCGACCGACTGCTCAATGATCTTGAATCCAGGATTCGCGAGCGGCTAGGTAAGCTACTCTTTGGGCGGGATGAGGAGCGGCTCGAGGATGTAGTGGGGCGGTTGCTACTCGAGGCGAAACAGACCATTGCCGTCGCCGAGTCGTGCACCGGAGGGTTGGTGTGCCACCGGCTGACCAATCTCCCGGGGAGTTCCGCCTATTTCGTTCGTGGCGAGGTGGTCTACAGTAACGACGCCAAAGAAGGTCTGCTTGGGGTGCCGCGTGAGCTGATTGCAGAGTATGGCGCCGTCAGTCAACCAGTCGCCCTTGCAATGGCTGCGGGGATGCGGCAGGTTGCCGGAACGGATCTGGCGCTGGGTATCACCGGCATCGCCGGGCCGGGCGGGGGCACCGCTACTAAACCGATCGGCCTGACCTACATCGCGATTGCCTCACACGACGGCGTCACCTGCCGTGAGTACCGGTTCCTGGGGGACCGTGAGACCAATAGGCTACGCGCCTCCCAGGAGGCTCTCGACATCCTTCGCCGACACCTGCTGCTGCACCGACATGCCGGACAGACCTGACTCCCAGCCCGTCTCGGAGATTCGCGCTTTTGTCGCCGCTAATCTGGATTCCGGCCTCAAAGCAGCCCTGGCCAGGGTGCAGGATCGGCTCAAGGCCACACGAGCCGACGTCGGATGGGTGCGGCCGGAGAACCTCCACCTTACGCTCAAATTTCTGGGGCAGGTCGAGGAGGGTCGTCTCGGTGTCATCGGGGAGGCGATCGCTGTAGCGGCTACCGGGTGTGGTCCGATTCGCCTGGTCTTTGAGGGTCTCGGCGCCTTTCCCCATCCGCGTGCGGCCCGGGTCGTCTGGATCGGGCTCTCCCACGGCGCGGAGGCGCTGGCAAAGCTTCAGACGAGGATTGAGACGGGGCTCGAGTCGCTCGGATTTGCACGGGAGGAGCGACCGTTCACCGCGCATCTTACGCTGGGTCGTGTACGGAGCCCCGCGCACCGAGAGCAGTTGGCTAGCGCGCTCACTGGGGCGCCAACCGAGACGCTGGGCGAGATGGCGCTCGACCGGATCGAGCTGATGAAGAGCGACCTGCACGTGGCGGGCGCACGCTACTCTATCCTGCAAAGCTTTTCGCTCGGCTGAGATCTCTTCCAACAGCGCAGTCCCGTACACGTCCCGTATAAAAGGTGCTTCCCAGTTCTCACCCTGATGGGGTACAATCTAGCGCTTTACCGTCCTTGAAAAGAACGTAACCAATGCTGGGGATAGGGGAAGCAAAGACGATGTCAACACAACCAATGACAGTACAGATCATCGATCAGATCAAGCCGATGATCTTCGATCTCGCCACCCGCTACAGGAAGACCCTTCGCGGCTGCCGCTATGTGGACATTCGCGTACAGGTCGATGAAGGACAATCGGCCGCAGCAGAGAATGGTGGGAGTAAACATAGCACCAGGGACTATGGCTTTGCGGTCGGTATCCGCGCTCTGTCCGGTAACGGGATGGTCGCGCCGGGCTATTTCGGGCAATCGCTCGGAATAGCCGACATAGATCGACTAGCGCAGGTCGTGAAGGGCGGGCTCCGTCATGCGCATCATCGGGCACTGGCCAACGCCGAGCGCAAGAGCGCAACACGGGAGGCGTTCAGTCCTCTGGGGGATACCCTGATCAGCACTACCCTCGCGCCCATCGAGATTCATCAGGATATCGTTCCGGCGCGCTTTGAGGTCGATCCCCTCTCCGTCCCCTTAGACGAGATCGTCGCCATGACGACCGAGATCTCCAAAAGCACGCTTGCGCTCGACCCTCATGTCAAGTATACGTTCATCTCGGCCTTTACCCTGTTGAGCCGGGAGTTGCTGTGTAGCTCTGAGGGTGCCAACATCGACCAGTGCTTTGCTCTGACTCAGGGCACGTGTTTCATCGTGACCGACGGCAAATCCGGCACGCAGGAGCTGTACGATTACATGGGCCACCAGCGCGGGTGGGAGGTGTTAACCAAAGGCGTGCAAGAGGAGTTCATCCAATTTCCGGATTTCCGGACCTTTTGTATGAACCTCACGGGTGACGCGGTGAGCCTGTGCAATGCCAGGCCGCTCAAGGCCACTGACCGCGAGATGGTGGTTGTCACCGACCCCCACTACAACACCCTGACGGTCCACGAGATTGTCGGCCACCCGGCCGAGCTGGATCGCGCGTTGAAGATGGAGGCTTCTTACGCCGGCCGAAGCTGGCTTTTCCGGGACCTCCAGGAACATCAGATGGGCAAACCGATCGCTTCTCCCCTCGTCTCAGCCTTCTCCGACCCCTCTCTTCCCGGGTACGGCCATTATAAGTATGATCACGAAGGTACATCAGGGAGAAAGGTTATGCACATCGACCACGGGATCTTCACCGGCTTCATGAACAGCCGCCAGACCGCTGCCATCCTGGGTATCCCGCCGAACGGGTCGTACACGGCTACTGACGCCTCGATGGTTCCTTTGATCAGGATGTCAAATACGGTGTTCAGTCCTGGCGAACGGGACCCCCATGAGATTATCAGGGAGATCCCCCATGGCTACTACCTCGTAGGGCACCGGACTCCCTCGATCGCTGAATCGCGCGAAAACTTCCGAATCTCCGCGATGAAGGTCTATGAGATCAAGCATGGGCAGATCGGAGAGTTGTTCTGTAACGGCGGGATCATGGCCGATACGAAGGACTACTTGATGAAGGTGGATGCGGTAGGGAACGACTTCCGTCTCTACCCGATCCCCAATTGCGGCAAGGGCCAGCCGATGCAGACCAAGCGGCTCGGTAATGGGGGCCCCACCATGCGCAGCCGCGCCATCCTCACCGGAGCTTGAAAGGGTAGAGGGTATAGGGTAGAGGAAAAGCATGGCCGGTGGGTTCTAACCGCTAAACCGCTAAACCCTTGTTGTGTTCCAGGAGACTTACCGATGATCTCAACCGCTGAACTTGCTAAGGCTGTGACGCAAGCCTTGGAGTATCTAGGGTCAGCCGAGCAGGTGGCCGAGGCCGAGGTCTTTGCGTCAAGTAACGGTAACCTCTTAGCCCGGCTGAACTATACCTCGCACATCCCATGCAATGGCGTCGAAGAGCCGAAATCAAGTGAATCGTACGGCCTTGGAATTGCGGCGGTTTTCAAGACAGAGGCCGGTGTTACGATCGGGTTTGGCAGCGAACCGAGCGATCTAAGCCTCGATGGGGTAAAAAGAGCCCTCGGGAAGGCCAGGCGCGGCGCCGTCGTCGATCCCGAATTCTCGTCGCTGCCGAGAGCCACGGGTGAGCGGCGAAGGCTCCGCCGCTACCACGACCCTAAACTGATGAAGATTCGGGACGAGGATCTGGTTGAGGTCGGCTGGAAGGTTTTGCAGGGGGGACTAAAGACCTTTGCGGCTTCTCCTCAACTTGCCGAACTGGCGGGCGGTAAGGGCCAGATCAGTGCATTAGGCCTCATTGTAGGTGGCGATGTGACCATCCAGCAGGAGCGGATCGCCATCGCCTCGACCGCCATGCCCGAGGTCCAGACCGACGAATCGACCCTGATCATGGCCTTCATCACCGCAATGGTCGAGGCCAAGGCCTCCAAGGGCAGCGGCTGCTCCGCCGGCACCCGCCTGGACCAGTTTACTGACGGCGCCGGTGTAGAAGCCGCACACAACGCTCTCGCGGCGATTGGCGGAGAGCGGATCAAGGGTGGGGAGTATACGGTAATCTTCGGGCGTCAGCCTGTGGCCGACCTCCTGAACAATCTGATCCTGCCTTCTCTCAGCCTCAGCACCTTCTACAGCGATAGCTCTCCGTTCATGGGACGGCTCGGGAAGCGAGTCGCATCGAAGCATCTCACCCTCTACGACCATGGCAATAAGCGTGGGTTGATGGGCAGCAAGGGGATCACCTGCGAAGGACTACCGACCGGGAAAACACGCCTGATCCAGCGGGGCAGATTGGTAGGGCTGCTCACCAACTATTACGAACAGCAGCGTATAGTAAGAGATCCCAGGGGTACAGAGAAGCTGGGGGTGGACCCGAACCAGCACGGCAGCGCAATCGTGCCGCGGAACGGTTTCCGATCCTGGGCTGGTGGCGGTCGACAGTTCGGTGTCCAAACCGCAGTCGCCTCAACCAATGCTGTCGTACAGGGTGGAGACCAAAGCCTCGATGAGCTCATCGCCACCGTAAAGAACGGCCTACTCATCGGGCGGATCTGGTATACGTATCCTATCAACGGGTTACGGGCCGGCGACTTCACCTGCACAGTGGTTGGTGACTCGTACATCATTAAGGACGGACGGATCACGACGCCGCTGAAACCCAATACGGTACGGATCAACGATAATATCCACACGATTCTCTCTAATATCATCGCGATCGGTAAGGATGTAAGGGAAACCTTGGTCTGGGCGGCAGACGAGGTCATCTATACGCCCGAGATCGCCGTTCGAGGCGTCAAGCTCGACGAGATCGCCTCCTTCATGGAGCAGCTCTGAGTACGTCTATAGCGGCTATTGCGTCTATAGCGTCTATAGCGTCTATAGCGTACGACGCAATGACGCAATGAACGCAATGACGCAATGAACGCGATGACGCGAAGCCGGATGGTAAAAGAGTTGCCAAAAGCTATTCTCTTCGATTTCGGGGGAACCCTTGATGCCGACGGAGTCGCCTGGAAAGATAGATTCTATCCGTTCTATCTCGCCGAGCATATGGAGATAGAGCGGGATCGATACGATCAAGCCTACTATGTTGGCGATGATGCTCTGGTGGCGCGGGGATTCTCGGACTACTCGTTTCGAGAGAGCCTCCTGTTCCAGGTCACGGGCGTACTGGAGGCGTTGAATATGGCCGATGCGAGGGTAGCGTCGCGTCTGTGCGACAGGTTTCTTCAGGACTCACTGGATAAGATCCGTTCTAACCTGACGATCCTGCGGGAGCTGTCAGTACGATTTCGACTCGGCATCATCTCGAACTTCTATGGCAATCTCGAACGCGTCTGTCTTGAGAGTGGGCTGACCCCGCTCATGAGTGTAATGGTTGATTCGGCGCGCGTCGGGTTCACCAAGCCGGACCCTAGGATCTTTCAGGCCGCGCTGATGCAGTTACAACTCGATCCACGAGAGGCGGTATTTGTCGGCGACTCATTGCCTCGAGACATGGAAGGGGCGAAAGGTCTCGGGATGCCCCATATCTGGCTGGTATCAGACCACTCCGGTGCTGCCGTACCCTGTTGCCCGGGTGACCCTATGATCAGGTCGCTAGCAGATCTTCGGGAGATACTCCTGTGAACGCGCCCACAACCCTGATAGGGGGCATCATTGCGGCCGGGGAAGGTTCCCGGTTGAAACGGGACGGCTTGAGGATGCCGAAGCCGATGGTGCCGGTCGCAGGTATCCCGTTGATCGAGCGGGTGATGAGCAATTTTGTGAAGGTCGGTATCACGCAGCTACGGATCATCTTCAATGAGGACGACCGGGAGTGCGCCACATTCATTCAGGAGCGTTTCCCGAATCTCGACGTCCAATGCATCGTGAAAACTACACGCTCATCGTACGAAAGCTTCTGGGAGGTTGGTGGGCGATCCGGTCCAGGCCCCATCCTCATGTCTACCGTGGACTGGATCTGTCCGGAACCGGCCTTCCGCCGATTCGTCGATCAGGCCCGGCGCTGCAGTCAGGCTTCCGTCGTTTTGGCCGTGACGCCATTCGTGGCCGACGAGAAGCCTCTCTGGGTGACCCTCGATCCTTCCGGGCGCGTAACGGGAATAGGGGGTGACTCGGGTGACGTCGTAACCGCCGGACTCTACCTTGTGCCCGGCTCAATCTTTGCCGAAGCCCCTCACCCGTCTACACTGGATCGGCTTCGTGACTTCCTGATCTGGATGGTTGATCGCGGGATCCCGGTCTATGGGGTGGTCATTGACCAGGTCATCGACGTCGATCGCGCCGAGGATCTTCACCTGGCCGAAACTCTTGTACAAGAACATGAAAAGACAGGGTCTACCCTACACCCTCTACCCTCTACCCTGTTTTAAAAGCGGAGGCAGTACCTCATGATGCCGTACCTTTGGGGGATTTATCGTGAACAGCAGCACTCGCCGGGTCGGGAATTCGATGATGCTGAGATCCTGAGGCTCGTGGCCAAACATGTCGAAGCGGCCGGCTACCAGGTACACCTCAAGACGCCGGAGGAGCTCGGAGTAGCCGATCCTTCGACTGGGCTTCGGCCAGACCCTTTGCCGTCGCTTGTATTTTTAATGTGCGAGCGGGTCGAAACCCTACGTTCTCTTGAGCCGATTGAGATGCAAGCTATCCCACATGTCAATCCTCTTCAGGCCGTGCTGAACACCTATCGGGACCGAATGATTCCACTTCTCGCCGCCTCAGCGATTCCGATCCCGAGGAGCCAGGTCATATCGAGCAACTCGTTCAACCCTGATCATCCTTCGCCACAGCTTCCGACAGGCTCTTTCCCGATCTGGGTCAAGCGAGCCGATGTCCACAATACCCAATCCGGGGATGTTGAACTCGTATCATCTTTGGAGGATCTCCGGAGGGTTCTGGCAGCGCTCTACGGCAGGGGAATCTCCCACGTGGTGCTGCAGCAGCACATTCCGGGAGATTTGATCAAGTTCTACGGGATCGGAAAGTCTCTTACAGGCCATCGGAAGGACACATGGTTTAAGTGGTTCTATCACCGGGATCAGGATCTGGCTCGGTATCCCTTTTCGGAGGAGGCATTACAGACCGTTACCCAGCAGGCGGCTTCCACCATCGGGCTTGAGGTGTACGGAGGTGATGCCATCATCACGCCTACCGGGGAGTTCTTCCTCATCGACATTAATGCGTGGCCTTCGTTTGCGTTGTTTCGCGAGGAAGCTGCTCCCCAGATCGCTACGTGGTTGCTACGTCGCCTCAGACAAGGAGCGCTCCTATGAAGCGAAATATTCCTGGAAAGCGGTCCAGGGCGATCTTCACCCGTGAGGCGCGCCATATGGCACCGGGTCTACAGTCGATTGCGCTGTATTCCGGGCTGGCGATGGCGAGAGGGGAAGGGTGTACCCTCATCGATGAGGACGGCAATCGATATCTCGATTTCATGGCTGGGATCGGTGTGGGGAGCATCGGGTATACGCACCCGCACTACGTCGAGGCGATGAAGGCCCAGATCGAGCGGCTGACGTTCGGTAGCTTCACCACTGAGAACCGGGCCCGGTTTCTTGCGCTGCTAGCATCGGTCACGCCGAAAGGGCTCAAGCGGATCCAGATGTATTCCAGCGGGGCGGAGGCGGTCGAGGCTGCCTTCCGACTCGCCAAGTCGGCGACTAAGAAGTTTGAGTTTGTCGGGTTCTGGGGCGGGTTCCACGGCAAGACCGGCGGGGTCCTTGGGCTGTTGGGGGATGACTTCAAGAAGCAGATGGGACCCTTCATGCCTGGCCTCTACAGCGCCCCGTACGCCAACTGCTATCGCTGTCCCTTGAAGCTCCGTTATCCCGACTGCGGTATTGCCTGCGCTGATTTCCTGCGCCAAGTGATCCAGTATCAGACCCAGGGCGAGATCGCTGCGATCATCGTGGAACCGATCCAGGGGACTGCCGGAAATGTAATTCCGCCCCAGGGGTTTTTGAGCGCGGTACAGACGATTGCCAAGGAGAATGATGCCCTGCTGATCGCCGACGAGATGCTCACAGGCTTCGGCCGCACCGGATCGATGTGGGGGTGCGATCACGAGCCGATTGTACCGGACGTGATGACGGTCGGCAAGGGGATGGGAGGCGGGTTCCCTGTCAGCGGGGTGATTTCGACACAAGAGCTGATGGCGAGCAAGCCCTTTGGTAATCCGAGCGGAAGCTCCTCAAGCTATGGAGGCAATCCGCTAGCCGCAACAGCGGGGCTGGCTACCCTCGAGGTAATCGTTAAGGATCGGCTTGTGGCGAATGCCAAGCGTGTCGGCGCGGTCATGCTGAAACGGCTGGAAGTGATGAAGGAGAAATACCCGTTTGTGGGCGACGTGCGGGGCAGAGGGCTCTTGCTGGGCATCGAACTGGTCAAGGATAGGCAGACCAAGGAGCCGCTTCCGAAGCCAATGACGCAAAGGTTGTTTCAGGCCTGCCTCCGAAGGGGACTACTCGCGATGTGCTATTCCTACAATATCCGGATCAATCCGCCGCTTCTCGTCACCGAGGCGCAGGCATTGGAAGGCCTGGCTATTCTCGATGAGGCCTTTGCCGAATTAGAAAAGACAGGGTATAGGGGATGAAGACAGGGTATAGGGTGGAGGGTAAAGGGGACAGGGTATAGGGTGTGCGTATAAGGGTATAGGGATGAGGCAAATCATCGACTTTTTCCCTAAACCCTAAACCCTGTACCCTAAACCCTGCTTTAAGAGATGTTGAGAGGCGCCATCATCGGCCTGGGAAATGTAGCGGTAAATGGGCATCTGCCCGGATGGGAGGGGTGCGAGCAGGCCCAGATCGTTGCCGCCGCTGATGCCATCGAGCCGCGGCTCGTCGAGGCCAGAGGGCGTCTTCCAAAGGCGAGGCTCTACACTGAGGTCGAGGCGCTGCTTGCCTCCGAGCCCCTCGATTTTATCGATATCTGCACGCCCCCCGGAACCCACGCATCTATCACCCATCTGGCCCTCCAGCGGGGACTCCATGTCTTATGTGAAAAGCCTCTCGTGCTCTCTCCCGATGAGCTGCGACTCGTGAGGCGTGCGCAAGTAGAAAGCGGGCGAGTCCTGCATACCGTCCATAACTGGCTGTACGCGCCGATCATCAAAAAGGCAACGGACTTAATCCTGGAGGGGCAGATCGGGACAGTGCGGCACATAAGCTGGCAGGTACTCCGTCGTGAACCATCAATCTCGGTTGGGCCTGTCCTGAGCGGTTCGACTGAGCTCACCATAGGCTCCGTCGAGGGCTGTCCTGAGCCCAGTCAAGGTGGAGCAGCGCACGGCAACTGGCGGCTCGATCCGGCTATGGCGGGTGGCGGAATCCTGCTTGACCACGGTTGGCACGCCCTGTACATCATCCTACGCTGGCTTTGTCAAGACCCGAGGACGATATCCGCCACGCTCGAGAAGCGAGTGCATCCAGAATGGCCCGTTGAGGATACGGCGACCGTTCAGGTGAACTTTCCTGAGGCAGTGGCCGATATCTTTCTGACGTGGGCCGCGTCTTCACGTGGCAATAGCGCTGTGATCGAGGGGACCCGTGGGGCCATCCGGATAGAGGATGGCACCCTGATTCTAAAAAGCGACGGGGACGAGCAGGACTGGACATTCGAACAGCCGCTCTCGCAGGGCTCCCACCATCCGGAGTGGTTCTGCCAGGTGAGGGACGAGTTTCTACAGGAGATTTCGGACACTGAGCGGAGCGGAGAGAACCTCGCCATGGCGTCGCACTGCGTACAACTTCTGCACCGTGCCAAGGAATCGCACGCCAGAGGGGGCCAGCATTTGTCCGTGTAGGGGCAGGGCTTGCCCTGCCCAGAGGGCGCAGCAAGCGGCGCCCTTACATTGCAGTGTGATAACTACAAGGTGTTTAGGCTGAAGGCTGAAGGCTGAAGGTTCTAAATTATCTCGCAAGGCACGAATCGAGCCATTCAAGACCTTTTCGGAGTTTTGTATGATCACGCATGACTTTCCCCTAAAAGCCTTCAGCCTTCAGCCTATCTACCTGAGTAGTTACGCAGTGTGAACGTATGGTCATGAAGGGAGCCACGGTCCTGATCATGATGACGAAGGGCTCGGGAGAGATCTCCCCGGATACCGTTGTAGCCGGGATCCCGTTGCTTCGGCGTATGGTGATGGTCGCCTCCCGAGCGGGCTGCCATGAGATTCTAGTGGTGGATACCGGTTGGCCAGGACTCACGAGGCTCTTGACAGGAACGCGGGCAGTACTGCTTCCTCCAGAGAAGCTCACCGACCTGCCTGTGCGTTGCACTCAGACGGGCCACCCGCACTCCAGCCGTATCCTGGTACTCGCCTCTGACCTTCTCCTGCGCCCATCGCTGCTCACGCATCTCACCGAGATGCCGTTACGCGCTGAGACGATGCATGTCCCAGCCAGCGGAATCGCTGCCGTTGAGACGGCTGACCCCAAGGTCCTTCTGTCAATGATTGGGCGTGCTGACGATGATCTGTCTGTGTTCTCCGGACTGGAGCGGACCTACCAAAGAGTGGGCGCTCTCATAGACGGTGCCGGCTGGGTCCGGGTCTCGAACCGGGCGGATCTTCGTAGTGCCGAGCGGTGGCTCCTGCGCGGTCTGGTCAAAGATACGGAAGGCTTCATGTCGAGGCATTTCGAGCGAAAGATTTCACTGGCAGTCACCCGATGCCTCGTACGCACGGACATCACCCCGAACCAGATGACAGCCGTAAGCGTGGCGATAGGTCTATTGGGGGCCCTGTTCTTTCTCTCGTCCATACCAGCGTATCAACTGACCGGCGCGCTCCTGTTCCTCTTGCATTCGATCCTGGACGGCTGCGATGGGGAGATCGCCAGGCTCAAGTATCTGGAGTCTCGCCTGGGCGGCATCCTGGACTTCTGGGGAGATAATGTTGTACACTCGGTAGTCTTTGTCTGCATCGGCTTGGGATGGCAGATGGCCATCAAGGCTCCTGCCCCCTTGGTCTTAGCGGTTTCCGCGGTGATCGGCACCCTCCTGTCAGCCGGTCTCGTCTACCGACAGACCATGCGGAACAAGGTCTCAGAGGGGCCGCTCTTTACCTCCGTCACCAACTCCGAGGCCCCATCCCGCCTTATCACTCTTGCCGATGCCCTCGCAAAGCGGGATTTCATCTACCTTGTCGTCATCCTATCGGCACTAGGAAAGGCTCATTGGTTTTTGGTTCTGGCCGCCTTCGGTGCGCCGCTCTTTTTCTTCATATTGCTGTGGACCTCACGCAGGGAAAGGGTAAAGGCATGAGCGAAAAGAGTTCTCTCTATCCGGAACTGATCAGGGCGATCAAGCCGGCCACAGGTACGCTTGGGGTGCTGCTCCCGGGGTTGGGTGCGGTGGCCACTACCCTTATCGCAGGGGTCCACCTGATCAACAAAGGTCTTGCCCAACCGCACGGTTCCCTCACGCAGATGCAGCGGATGCGCCTGGGCAAGCGGACCAACCCTCGGTTTGCCCTGATCAAGGAGGTGGTCCCCCTCACTAATCTTAACGATCTGGTCTTCGGTGGCTGGGACATCTTTCCTGAGAACGCCTATCAGATCGCATGCCATGCCGGGGTTCTGTCCAGGGAGTTGCTGGACCAGGTCAAAGACCAACTGGAATCCGTCAGGCCGTGGCCAGCGGTCTTCGAGCAGGCCTATGTGCGGAGGTTGTCGGGGCCGCACCTTAAAGCCGGCCCGACCAAGAAACACCTGGCGGATATGCTGATCGAAGATATCGAGGCCTTCCGTCGGAGAGAGGGGGTCCAGCGTGTCGTGATGGTCTGGTGTGGATCAACAGAGGTCTTCATGCAGCCGTCCCCCGTGCACGAGACGATCGAGGCCTTTGAAGCTGGCCTCAAGGCGAACGCCCCGGAAATCTCCCCGTGCATGATCTATACCTATGCCGCTATCTCGGCTGGCGTGCCCTTTGCGAATGGCTCACCCAACCTGGCTGTGGATATCCCGGCGCTGGTAGAGTACGCTCACAAAAGGCACGTCCCGATCGCCGGGAAGGACTTCAAGACGGGCCAGACCTTTCTGAAAACCGTGGTCGCGCCAGGGCTGAAGGCCAAGATGCTGGGGCTGACCGGCTGGTTTTCCACCAACATCCTGGGGAACCGGGACGGCGAGGTGCTGGATGATCAGGGATCGTTCAGAACCAAGGAGGTGAGCAAGAGCTCGGTGCTGGGCGCGATCCTGCAGCCGGAGCTCTATCCGGATCTGTATGGCAAGGTGTTCCACAAGGTCCGCATTGAATATTATCCGCCGCGGGGCGATGCTAAAGAGGGGTGGGATAACATCGACATCTTCGGTTGGCTCGGTCAGCCGATGCAGATCAAGATCAACTTCCTCTGTCGGGACTCCATCCTGGCAGCGCCGGTAGCCCTTGATCTGGCACTGTTTCTGGACCTGGCCCAACGGGCCGGATTATCGGGCATTCAGGAGTGGCTCTCGTTCTACTTCAAGTCTCCGATGGCCCGAGTGGACCTGCAGCCGGAGCATGACCTGTTCATCCAACATCTAAAGCTGACAAATACCTTGCGCATCCTGGTCGGGGAAGAGGTACTTGACCACTCCGGGCTTGATTACTACGAATCCGGAGATGCCTATCGAGCAGGCATGGGCGGGGCTTGAGCCTGTCCTGAGCTTCGTCGAAGGGGGCCGCACTACCTCGATCCCTTCTTTGCCGCCGGCACGACCGTGGAGGTGATCGATGTATCGGAACACCAACCCCGCCGGATCCCCTCGGGAGACATGGCGTGAACTCATCAAGACAGTCTGAGACGCGGATCCTCTTGCTCTGTCCGACGTGTCAGCGGGACAGGCGGCTCGTCTCGCTCAGTGAGGACCGGCAGGTCATCGAGCGCATCCTTCGCCATCTCGGAGTGTGGCAACAGGGTGTGCGCGTCTCTTCAGCAAGAGCATCGCCTGAGATGGCGGACAGGGTCATCGAACCCTGGCTCGATGACCCTGTCCGGATGACGACACTGAACCGGTGATGATGGACGCGAACGGATTAGACCATCGCGACAGGAGCGGTCTGCCGACGTGCGGCCCTGCTCGCAGCACGCCGGGTCCGCGTCGGTATTCAGATCGGCCTCGGCGCCGCAACACGCGTGATCCCACTTTAAGCTTGACTCTCCAACATGATTCCCACACACTTTCCCCCATGAGTGCGCTTCTTCCTGCGGCCTCCACGGGCGCGTGCCCGTACCGCCCGAAAAGCGATTTCTTATCAATTTGTTTTGCGAAACCTTCGGCACGCCGCCGCTATGCAACCGCATGAGCCCGTGAAAAAGAGACAACCATTGATATAGGTCAATATCAGGTCTCCGAAAAAGTGCAGGGTCAAAATAGAAATGCGGAGGAGATGCCACAAGGTGCTCCCCTGTAAGGCGCGCAGCGAAGTCCGACGCAAAGAGTGGACGAGAACCCGTAAAGTGTTCGTACGCAATATGGAAAAAATCTTGCGCAAGCAAGCAAGCAAGCCTGACGTCCGCCGCGTCGGTCGCGGCCTCGCGATGAAGCTGGTGGATGAGCTCGTTCCGCCCACTCGCAACCCGTACGTAAATACGAGCGAAGAAAACAAGAAACGCGCGACGAACGGGCTCGTCCGGGCATGCGCAACGACTGCGGCCGGTTTCGGATTCATCGCCCTGCTTGGCTGGATACTGGAGTTTCCCCTTCTCACCAGCCTGGGGCCGGGCTGGATTCCGATGGCGCCGAGCACCGCGCTGCTGTTCCTGCTTTTTGGCGCCGCGGTGTTCTTCTGCGCCGGCACGCCACTTGGCCGCGGCGCGTATCGTATCGGCATGGCCATTGGCTCGGCCGGCGCGCTGGTCGCCCTGCTGTTGCTGGTCCTGTCTCTGCTCGGCATGGCGCTGCCGGCAGAGCGCCTCGGCTTCGCCATCGCGCAAACCTTGAACGGCGCGCCGGTCGGGCATATGTCGCCGCTGACGGCGCTGTGCTTCGTGCTGGCGGGCGGGTCGCTGCTCGCCTCACTCGGCTCGTCGCCCGATCGGCCGTGGAAGGCGACGACGGGTTTTGTGCTGGCCTGCCTTGTCATTTTGGCCAGCACCGTATTCCTGCTCAGCTATCTCTTCGGGACGCCCGTGCTCTATGGCGGGAAATTCATTCCGCCCGCTCTCACGACCAGTCTGGCTTTCGCGGCGCTCGGCGCGGGGCTGTATTTGCTCACCGCATTGCGAAGCGGGGCCGCCGGCGAGGGCGACGCGGCAAGCCAGCGCGCTTCGCGTTCGGTGGTGCTGGTGATGATGTTCGTCGCCGCAGGACTCATCGCCGCCGGGTATCTGTATTTCCAGCGCCACGATCAGGATGTTCGCAGGGACGCCGAGCAGAAGTTGACCGCCATAGCAGAACTCAAACGCAGCGAACTGGTGGCGTATCGCAAGGAGCGCCTGGCCGATGCTTCCATTTTTAGCCGGAACGCCGACTTCGCGGCGCTCGTGCAGCGCGCCCTCGATCATCCGGGCGACGCGCAAGCCCGGGCTGGATTGCGCGCGTGGCTGGACAAATTCGCGGCGAACCCGCATTACGACCGCGTCGTGCTGCTGGACGCGCAAGGCGCCGTGCGCATGTCCGCGCCGGATTCCAGCGTGCCCATCAGCGCCACGGTAGCGCGGCGCGCGGCCGAACTGCTGCGCTCGGGCGAGGTGGGGTTGCAGGATTTCTACCGCAACGAGCATGACCAGCGGATCTACCTGACGCTGCTGGTGCCGATTGTCGAGGCATCGGCCAGCCGCCGGGCGCTGGGAACCCTGCTGCTGCAAATGGATCCGGCGACGTATCTCTACCCGTACATCAGGCGTTGGCCGGTCCCCGATCGCAGCTCGGAAACCCTGCTGGTACGCCGCGACGGCGACGACGTGCTGTTCCTGAATGAACTGAGGTTCCGCGACAACACCGCGCTGTCGCTGCGCATTCCCGCGTCAAACACCGAAACGCCCTCGGTGATGGCTGTGCTGGGGCGCGAAGGCATCGTCGCGGGCGCGGACTACCGCGGGGTGCCGGTGCTCGCCAGCGTTCTCAAGGTGCCGGACTCGCCCTGGCTGCTGGTTGCCAAAACGGATATCGCGGAGGTGTTGGCGCCGGGGCAGGAAGTGCTGTGGCTGACGACCGGCCTGGTCGCCGTCCTGCTCCTTGGCGGCATTGCAGTGGTGGCGCTGATCTCGCGCCAGCAGCGCGCGCTGGCCGCCGAGGTCGCCGCGCGCAGAAGAGCGCTCGCTATCACAGCCCGCGACCTGGCGCGCTCCAACGCCGACCTGGAGCAGTTCGCCTACGTCGCCTCGCACGACCTGCAGGAGCCGCTGCGCATGGTGGTCGGCTACGTTCAACTTCTGGACAAGCGCCTCGCCGGCAAGCTCGATGCCGACACGCGCGAATTCATGGCCTTCGCGGTGGACGGGGCGCTGCGCATGCAGGCCCTGATCCAGGGCATTCTGGCCTATTCGCGCGTCAGCACCCGGGGCGCGACGCTGGACCCCGTGGATAGCGCGGCTGCGCTCAAGGGGGCGCTCGATCTGCTCGCCACCCGGATCGCCGAAACCGGCGCCGAAATAGATGCGCAGCCGCTGCCCAGGGTGATGGCGGACCGCACGCAACTCGCGCAGTTGTTCCAGAACCTGATCGGCAACGCGCTCAAGTTCTGCAAGGACCGGGCGCCGCGGGTGCGCGTGGCAGCGGCGCGCGAGGCCGGGTGGTGGCGCTTCTCGGTCACGGACAACGGCATCGGTATCGCGCCCGAGTACCGCGCGCAGCTTTTCGTGATTTTCAAACGATTGCACACGCGGCGCGAGTATCCGGGGACCGGCATCGGCCTCGCGATCTGCAAGCGCATCGTCGAGCGCCATGGCGGGGACATCGGCATCGAGTCCGCGCCCGATGGCGGCGCGCTGTTCTGGTTCACGCTTCCTGAGGAGAAAATTCAGGAGGCAGGAGGCAGGAGGCAGTAGTCAGGAGTCAGGAGTCAGGAGGCAGGAGTCAGGAGTCAGGAGTCAGGAGGCAGGAGTCAGGAGTCAGGAGGCTGAATTCTGAATTCTGAATTCTGGATTCAAAATTGAGGAGTCAGCATGAGGTCGCCGGCGACGCGCTTTGAGGACTTGGTGGTGTGGCAAAAGGCCCACCAGTTTGTACTTGCGGCCTATCGTTTGTCCTGGACATTCCCGCGAACTGAGGCCTATGGTCTGTCGTCTCAATTTCGACGCGCGGCCGTCTCCGTTGCGGCAAACATTGCGGAAGGATTCAAGAAACGCGGAACAGAAGACAAACTCCGCTTTTACAACATCGCACAAGGTTCCCTCGAAGAATCCCGATACTATTTGATTCTCACCATGGACCTTGATTACGGCGATGTTTCCAAATTGATACCGTTGCTTGAAGAAGTCAGCAAACTGCTTGAAGCCTATTCGCGCACCATCCGGAATTCTGACTCCTGAATTCAAAATTCAGGAGGCAGGAGGCAGGAGTCAGGAGGCAGGAGTCAGGAGGCAGTAGTCAGGAGGCAGGAGGCAGGAGGCAGTAGTCAGGAGGCAGGAGGCAGGAGTCAGGAGGCAGGAGTCAGGAGGCAGTAGTCAGGAGGCAGGAGGCAGGAGTCAGTAGTAGGATTCTGGATTCTGAATTCTGAATTCTGAATTCTGAATCCGCAACCTGAGGAGAAACTCCCATGAGTTCCAATGAAGTCAACGCCCGTTCGATCGAAATCCTGCTGGTGGAAGACAACCCTGGCGACGCCCGCCTCACCATCGAGGCGATGCGCGAAGCCAAGATGAGCAACCGCATCCACGTCGTCGAGGACGGCGTCGAGGCGATGCAGTTCCTGCGCCGCGAAGGCCGCTTCGGCGATGCGCCGCGGCCGGATCTGATCCTGCTCGACCTGAACCTGCCGAAGAAGGACGGGCGCGCGGTGCTGGCCGAAGTGAAAGCCGATCCCGCGCTCAAGCGCATCCCGGTGGTGGTCCTGACCACTTCGCGCGCCGAGGAAGACGTGCTGCGCGCCTACGACCTGCATGCGAACTGCTACGTGACCAAGCCGGTGGATCTGGCGCAGTTCATGAAGATCGTCGCCCAGATCGAAGAGTTCTGGATCAAGGTCGTGGTCTTGCCCAAAGGATAGAACCATGGATACGCCCCTGCCTGCCTTGCGCGTGCTGCTGATCGAGGACAACCCGGGCGATGCGCTGCTGCTGCGCACCGCGCTCGACGAACAGGCGCCGGGCGCGTTCGCCATTACCAGCGTCGAGCGGCTGGCCGATGCGCTGGCACGCATCGCCGCGGAGCCATTCGACGCCGTACTGTGCGACCTTTGCCTGCCCGACAGCGATGGGCTGGCCACGGCGCAGGCGATCATGGACCGCGCCCCGGCGCTGCCGCTGGTGGTGATGACGGGGTCGCACGAACCGCATGCCGGCTCGAGGGCGATCAAGCTTGGCGCGCAGGATTACCTCGTCAAAGGCGAATCAGGCGGCGCGCTCATCGAGCGCACGCTGCGTTACGCGATCGAGCGCAAACGCCTGGAAATCCAGTTGCGCACGGCAAACGAGACGCTGGAGCACCGCGTCGCCGAGCGCACCGCGGAACTGGAGACGGCAAGCCGATCCCTGCGCGAGAGCGAAGCGCGTTACCGCAGCGTTTTCGCCGAGAGCTGCGTCGTCAAGTTGCTGATCGATCCGGCCGACGGGCGCATCGTGAAAGCCAATAGCGCCGCCTGCGATTACTACGGCTTCGATCCGGCGCGGCTGCAGGCGATGAACATCAAGGACATCAATGTGCTCTCCGTGGACGAGGTGCAGGCGGAAATGGAGCGGGCACGCACGCTGCGCAAAACGCACTTCGACTTCCGCCACCGCCTGGCCAATGGCGAAGTGCGCGACGTCGAGGTATACAGCAGCCCGATTCCGGCGCAGGGAGCGGGCGGCCGCCTGTTGCTGCATTCCATCGTTATTGACGTCACCGAGCGCAAGCAGGCGGAGGAGGCGCTGCGGGCGAGCGCGGCGCGGCACCAGGCCGTTCTCATGACAGCCATGGACGGCTTCTGGATGGTGGACACGCAGGGGCGCCTGCTGGAAGTCAACGAGGCTTATATCCGGATGAGCGGCTACAGCATCGAGGAGCTGCTGAGCCTGCGGATTTCCGACCTGGAGGCCGTCGAAACGGCTAGGGACACCGCCGAACACCTGCAGAAGATCGTGGGGCAGGGTGAGGACCGTTTCGAAACGAAGCATCGCCGCAAGGACGGGAGCGTGTTCGACGTCGAAGTCAGCGTGCAGTTCCGTTCCGGAGAGGACGGGATGTTCGTGTGTTTCCTGTGCGACATCACCGAGCGCAAGCGTGGCGAGGCGGCGCTGCGCGAAAGCGAGGCACGCAGCCTGGCGATCACTCAGTCCGCCTATGAAGCCATCATCACTTCGGACAGCGCGGGCAATATCGCGGGCTGGAACCGCGGCGCCGAGATCATCTTCGGCTATACCGAAGCGCAGGCGATGGGGCAGCCCATGACCCTGCTGATACCGGAGCGCTACCGCGAAGGGCATCTCGCGGGGATGCATCGCATCCGTTCCGGCGCGGAGCCGCGCCTCGCCGGGAAGACGGTCGAATTGCATGGACTGCGCCAGGACGGAAGCGAGTTTCCGCTGGAACTCACGCTCGCCCGATGGGAGAGCGCCGGGGGCTGGTTCGTCACCGGCATCATCGGGGACATCAGCGAGCGCAGGCGGCAGGAGCAGTCCCTTGAGGAGAGTGAGAAGCGCTTTCGCGGCTTGATCGAGCAGTCGCTGACCGGCATCTACATTACCCAGGACGGCGTGTTCCTGTATGCCAATCCGCGGCTGGAGCAGATGCTCGGCTACGGCGCGGGAGAACTGGTCGGCCTGCGCATCGATGACCTCGCCCTTGCGGAAGACCTGCCGATCCTGCAGACGGAGCGGGAGAAGCTGTGTGTCGGCGCGACTTCGATCTCCTACGAGGCGCGCGTGCGGCGCAAGGACGGCGCCGTCATCGAGTTGGGCGTGCAGGGGCGCCTCGCCACATTCGAGGACAGGCCGGCCACCATCGGCATGGCGCAGGACATCACCGAGAAAAAGCGCGCGGCAGCCGAGATCAAACGCTACGTCGCCGAACTCGAAGCCGCGCTCATGGGCACGGTGGATGTGACCATGAGCATGATCGCGTTGCGCGATCCCTACACGGCCGGGCACGAGCAGCGCGTGGCGGAAATCGCCGTCGCCATCGGCGCCGAGCTTGGATTCGACGCGCGCCGGCAGGAGGGCCTGCGCGTGGCCGGTCATCTGCACGACGTCGGCAAGATCACCATTCCGGCGGAGATCCTGTCCAAGCCCGGCAAACTGAGCGCGATCGAGTTTCAGTTGATCCAGGGACATGCGCAATCGGGCTATGACGTGCTAAAGAGCGTGAAGTTTCCCTGGCCGGTGGCCGAGGTCGCGCTGCAGCACCACGAGCGCATCGACGGCGGCGGCTACCCGCAGGGGCTGAAGGGCGAGGCGATCCTGCTCGAGGCGCGCATCATGGCGGTGGCCGACGTAATCGAGGCGATGTCCTCGCACCGGCCGTATCGGCCCGGGCTGGGCATCGACAATGCGCTCGGCGAGATCGAGCGCGGGCGCGGCAGCGCGTACGATCCAATCGTTGCCGATGCCTGTCTGAAGTTATTCCGAGAAAAGGGCTACGCGATTCCGGTATAGCCGGGCAGCAGGTGGCTTGACGCCAATGGCAGGGCCCAATCTCAAGCGTCGTCCGCGTCCGCAGACGTCACCGTACTTCACGTTCAGCCGGGTGCGCATTGCTGCAATCAGGGCGGCAGGCGGGCGAATCCAACTGATTAAAATTCACGTTGGTGGTCGGCTGAACCTGGCCATGAACGGTAATTCGCGAACGCGCTATTCGCAAGCTGCGCTAGAGTACGCGGTATGCGAACGCTCTCCCGCCTTGCGCTGGTGCTAAGAGCAAGAGCTCGGTTCTGGGCGCGATCCTGCAGCCGGAGCTCTATCCGGATCTGTATGGCAAGGTGTTCCACAAGGTCCGCATTGAGTATTATCCGCCGCGGGGCGATGCCAAAGAGGGGTGGGATAACATCGACATCTTCGGTTGGCTCGGTCAGCCGATGCAGATCAAGATCAACTTCCTCTGTCGGGACTCCATCCTGGCAGCGCCGGTAGCCCTTGATCTGGCACTGTTTCTGGACCTGGCCCAACGGGCCGGATTATCGGGCATTCAGGAGTGGCTCTCGTTCTACTTCAAGTCTCCGATGGCCCGAGCGGACCTGAAGCCAGAGCATGACCTGTTCATCCAACATCTGAAGCTGACAAATACCTTGCGCATCCTGGTCGGGGAAGAGGTGCTTGACCACTCCGGGCTTGATTACTACGAATCCGGAGATGCCTATCGAGCCGGCATGGGCGGGGCCTGAGCCGGTCAGACGCTTATAGTTTCGAGTTTCGAGATAGGCCAATAGACGCAACGACGCAGTAAATAGTGCACGCAACAGACGCTATAGACGTCGCACGCAATAGACGCAATAAAGGGCAGCGCGGGGGGCTTACATCGACCCCTTCTTTGCTGTTGATCCTAGCTCCTCCGCCTCCCGCTTGAGGCGCATCTTCTTGACGAGGTCTTCGTACGACTTGTCCCGTATGACCTTATCGAACTGGGTTCGGTAATTTCCCACGATGCTCACCTCGTCGATTACCACATCGTAGGGAACCCAGGCGCTGCCTCGACGAAGGAGGGCGAAGTCAACAAAGGTCGGCTCATTCCGTTTTGAGAGGAACTTTGTGCTGACGATGGTGTCCCGCCCATCGATCTTCTCCGAGAGGTAGGTTACCTGCTGATCGCCGAGATGATCGACCACTAACGTGGTATAAGACTCTACGAACAGGTCCCCGAACAGCTCAACGAAATCCTTTCGCTGCTCAACTGATCTCTTTGCCCAGTGGCTGGCCAGAGAGCGGCGCGCCATCTCCTGCAGGTCGAACCAGCGTACGATCCGCCCCTTGACCATCGACTTCCGCGCCTCTTCCTTTGCCTTCTCCTGTAAGGCCGGGTCCTTCACGATGCCCGTAAGGTGATCCAGCTCGGTCTTCACCTGATCAGTTGTTTCGCTCGCTAAGGCGAAAGCCGCAAAAACCAGCCACACCACGGCTATGGCTCCGCTTAGCACTCCTGTTCGCACAGTCAACCTCATCGCACCTGACATGTCACCTCTCCTTTGTTGAAACCACTGGGGGTTCATTCCCTGCGGCTCGCCGCGAGTTCGTCATACCGGCGGACCCAGGATCGGGGTCCGGGGCAGGCGCCGGTATCCAGAGGGTCCGACTGGATTCCGTGTCAAGCACGGAATGACGGGCTAGAACAGAAGACGATACCCCGCGGCTTGCTGCGGGGTAGTTCATTACTGTTTTTCGTTCGATGTTTCAAGTTCCTGGTTCAACGCGTACATGGGCGCTTTCAACTCGGGACCTGGAAGTCAGGGCTCGGGATGATCGTGCTTTTTGATGGCCGTCTTGCAACAACGGTCAGGAGGGCTGGCAACACGATCACAGAGACGACCAGGACGGCCCCGACGCCCAGCGTCACCAGGAGACCGATGCTGTATGCGCCGCGGTGATGAGCAATCAGCAGGCTACCGAAGCCGATCATGGTCGTCAGGGACGAGAGCACCACGCCCTTCCCGGTGCTCCTTGGCAGCACGGAGGCCTCCGCCTCCTCCCGGAAGCGATGGATGATCAACAGACCGTTTTCCACTCCGGGCGCTACGAGCAGTGGGATGATGATCAAGTTGGCCAGGTTGAACTTCAACTCAAACACGTACATCAGGCCGGCGGTCCAGACAGCTCCAACCAGAAACGGGACCTTGGCCAGCAGGAAGTAGCGCAGGTCGCGCAGGTTCAGTAAGAACAGCACGGCAACTCCGATCAAGGTATAGATCCCCACCTGCTGATACCCTCGCTTCATCGCGGTGATGATCTCGTACCCCTTTACCGGGTCGCCGATGGCGTCAGGATCAACCCTTCTCAGGTCACTCACGAACACGGCCTGAGAGGCGAGTTCCCACGGATCGCCTCGTGGGTATACTCGGAGCAGATACGAACCATCCCGCCCAACGAACTGTTTTTTCAGATCACTTGGCAGATCATCGAGCTCGACCGGACCAGAAGCTATTGCCCTGGCGAGGAGCGACACCTTGCCATGGAAATCCTGAAACAGTTTGGCCTGAAAGGTGGAAAGTCTCTGACGGATCTCTTCATGCTCGTGCCGCTGGAGCAGCCGCTCGAACTGATCGATCAGGCTTCGCACCCGCGTCATCGGCTCCAGGGGCGGCTTGTCCGCTCCGGTCCAGTTCTTGGCGTCATCAGCCGTCAGCATCTTTGCCTTGATCCGCTGCAGCGTGAGAAGCAGCTCATCCAGATCAACCGGGGCCGGTGCGGGAAGTTGCGCGAGATTCACCCCAACCAGGATGGGACTGATCTCGCGAGCCAACTGCAGCTTTCGTTCCTGATCCTTTGGGATGACCATCGCGATGCTCTCCACTTCGCTCACAGAAGGAAGGGCCTCGAGGGCCAAACTCTTCTCTCTTACCTCTTCGAGGCTCTTGGCCAGGATCACCCCGTAGGAGATCGAGCGCTCGGATTGCCGGATGATCTTCAGCTCCCAGGTCACCGACTCGGTTCCTTCCGCCTGAAGGCGGAGGACGTTACCGTCGAATTCCAGACTGTTCACCGCATACAGGGCGGCCAGCGTGCCGATCGTGGACAGCGCAAGGACGGCACGAGGCCACCGATAGCAGAACTCCAGAAAATCTGGAGGTCTAGGTAGCAGCCTGCGCGGCGCGTGCGCTTCGTAGACCATCCCTTCAACAGAGCTCATGGCAGGCCGCTTATCCCATAACATGAGCAATGGTGGGAGGACCACGAAGGTCGAGATCAGCGTAAGTAGCAGGCCGCACCCTGTGATCACGCCCAACTCCTGTAAAACGCCAATCCCCGTGAGGATAAGAGTAAAAAGAGCCACAGAGGTTGTCAACGCAGCATGGAGGATGCCGGGACCAGCGCCCTCGAAGGCCTGCTCCAACGCCTGCTGGATGGAATGGCCCGCGCCTCGCTCCTCTTCGTACCGGGCCAGGAGATGGATCCCGTAGTCCATTCCGATCCCGATCAGCAGTGGCGCCAAGACCATCGACAGCATGTTCAGATGGCCAACCGTGACGGCGGCAAACCCGAACGCCCAGCAGACACCCATGACGAGGGCGAGGATCCCCATCAGGGGTCTTGCCACACTGCGAAAGGCCACCACCACCAGCAGGGCCACGCCGAGGAGTGAGATGGCGGTCATCAGGCCGGAATCGCGCTGAGCGGCGGCGACCTCATCATACTCGAGGGCCGGACTCCCGGTTACGCCGGCCTTGACCTCGGGATACTGTGACTGCAGCAACCGGATCTCTTTGCGGATCCCTTTGATCGGTCGCTCGAACTTGAGCAAGTTCGTGGTGTCCGCCTTCACGTTGGCCAGGACGAACAGGAACTGCTTGTTGCTGGACCACAGGTACCCTTCCCGATCGCCATTCTCGTCGGCCTCTACGAAGAACTGACTCCATGGTGACGTATAGGTCCGTGGAGCAGCGGCCCAGGCGTTCAGTTGCGTGAGCAGCTTCAGGAGCGGGCCCAGTTCAACTGGACGCTTTACCTCACCCTCTTGCTCTTCCAGAAAGCCGGTAAACAGGTGACCCACCAGAGCGGCGCTGATCTCTCGACGGATGATCTGGAACAGGCGGTTTAAGCCCGGATCGGTAGACAGTTCCTCCAGCATTGCGCGATGCGCATGGAGCTTACCCTTCAGATCAATCAGCGCTTCAGGGGAAAGGTACATGAGGAAACGGTCCTCCAATGACCTGAGGTCGAAGCGGTAAGTGACCTCCTCGATATCCGTAGTCATAGCCTTCAGCCGCTTGGCGAGTGCGGTGGCGAAGCGCTTGGCCTGTTCCCGATTCTTGGCCTCGATGACGATGACCGCTCTGTCCGGATCGCCAAATGCCCGGTTATATCGTTCTTGAACCTGACCCATCCTCCCGTTGAGAGAGGACAGCGCATCATGCGTGGATGTGAATCTCAGACGCTGAATCGCTATCAGGACTGACAGGATGGACAAGATCGCCGCCAGGACCAGTGCAGTCCGCGGATAGCTGAGAACCGTGGCAGAGAGCAGTTTTCGGATCGTCATCGATAAGACCTTAAATAGAGTTCAACCATTCGCTTCTTATAGCTACAAGGTGTTTAGACTGCAGGCTGAAGGTTCTAAATTATCTCGCAAGGCACGAATAGAGCCATCCAAGATCTTTTCGGAGTTTTGTATAATCACGCATGATTACCCCTAACAGCCTTCAGTCTATCTACCTGACTCACGATATCCGCTTGGCCATCTCTTCTTCGCGCAAGACGCGCCGGAGCACCTTACCCACGAGTGTTTTTGGTAGCTCCTGCCTGAACTCCACCAGGGTAGGAACCTTGTGCTTTGCCATCCTCTGCTTGCAAAAGTCGGTAATTTCCTGCTCGGTGGCGCGCTCACCCTCTTTCAGAACGATGTAGACCTTCACCGTCTCCCCACGGTATGGGTCAGGCAGGCCCACCGCCACTACCTCTTTGACCTTTGGATGCTCATACAGGGGTTCTTCAACCTCCCGGGGATAGATATTAAAGCCACCCGCGATGATCAGCTCTTTTTTGCGGTCCACAATGGTGAAGTAGCCCTGCTCATCCATATAGCCGATGTCGCCCGTGTACAACCATCCATCCCGTAATACCATGGCGGTCTCGCTCGACTGATTCCAATACCCTGCCATCACCTGGGGGCCCTTGACCACCACCTCACCGATCTCCTTTGGCGGCAGCGTGCGCTCGCCGCTCTCCAGATCGACGATCCTGGCGTCGGTATCTGGGAGCGGCAGCCCGATCGTCCCGACCCTCCTGGCGCCAAAGAGCGGGTTCGCGTGTGTGACCGGAGAGGTCTCGGTCAGGCCGTACCCTTCCACAAGACGAGCGCCGGTCAACGTCTCGAACCTGGTTTGCACCTCGATCGGTAGTGGCGCAGCCCCACTCAAGCAGGCCTTGATCGAACGGAGGTCGTACCTGCCCACCTCCGGGTAATTATTGATGGCGACGTACATCGTTGGAACACCGGGGAAGATGGTGGGACGATATTTGGAGATCGTCTCCAGGACTTCCTGCGCCTTGAACTGCGGCAAGAGTACCATCGTGTGGCCCAGCGAGATGCAGAGATTCATCACCACCGTCATCCCATAGACGTGGAAGAAGGGGATCGCCCCAAGGAAGATCTCGATCCCGTCGTTCTTCCCTTCGACTGGGCTCAGGACAGGCTTCATCAGCCAAGCGCCCGTTTGCATCGTGTTGGCCACCAGATTCCTGTGCGTGAGCACGGCCCCCTTGGACAACCCTGTCGTGCCGCCGGTGTACTGCAGCAGCGCTGGGTCATCCGGGCCGACTGTGGTGGCGGGGGGCTTCGCGGGAGCGGAGGTCAGCATCTCTGAGAACCACTCTGTCCCCGGTCTTCGCTCCACTGCAGGCCGGTGCCCCTGCCGCTTCTCCTTCAGGAGGGTGAAGAGCAACCGGAGCAAGGGCGGGAAGTACTCTTTGATATTCGTGACGATGATCCGCTTGAGGCCGGTCTTTGGGGCGACCTCTTTGACGAGCGGGTAGAGCTTCGACAACACGACGATGGTCTCGGCGCCGGAGTCATTCAGTTGGTGCTCAAGCTCCCGCGTGGAGTAGAGCGGGCTGGTCGAGACCGCGAGACATCCGGCGCGCAGTGTGCCGTAGTAGGCGATAACCATCTGAGGACAGTTCGGGAGAAAGAGCGAGACTCTATCGCCCTTCGCCAGCCCGCGGTCTGCGAGGGCGGCGGCAAACCGTGTGACGGCCTCGTCCAGGGCACGATAGGTGATCCTCTTGCCATAGAAGATGATCGCGTCCCGATCCGGGTACTTCTGGGCGGAGGCGAAGAGGAAGCAGTGGAGCGGGATATCCGGATACTCGAGGCGCGTTGGAACCCATTGGTCATAGTGGGCGAACCAGGGTCGGTCAAGGCCTTGGTTTGTGGCAGTACCTGTACCCGCCATTCCGCGCTCCTTCAACTTCCAGCGACCTCTTCTCCTGCTGACGAGATGGTCGCGCCTACGCCACGACGCCCCTGAATGGCAGGTGCGGTCTTAAAATACTACGCTGCGGGATCAAGGCGAGTTGAGTAGTTACTCACTCTTTAAATCCTGCGGGGACTCGCGCTGTTCGCTCAGGACCTGACGCAACAGGTCTGGGCTGTCGGTGATGATTCCGTCTATCCCGAGATCGATAAAGTGGCGCATCTGAGCAGGCTCATTTACTACCCAGACAACAAGCTGAAGCCCGGCGGCGCGGCAGGCATCGATCTCTGTTTTCGTGACAAGGCTGAACTCGAGGGCCATGGCATCTGCCTTGCTGGGGCCGGCTACTGCGGACATTGATACCGGCCGCCCCACGAGCAAAGCGCCGGTCCGAAGGCAGGGCTCCAGTTCCTTCAGCCGCAGTAGTGCATGATGATCGAAGGACGCGACAGCGACCCGTGAGACGACCCGATGCTCACGCAGGACCGCTACCACCCGCTCCTCAATGCCGCGAAAAAAGGCTGACCCTGCCTTGATCTCAAGCGCGAGCGGGACCTTTCCGGAGAAACGATCCAGGACCTCATCGAGGGTCGGGATACGCTGACCGGCAAAGCTCTCGCCAAACCATCGACCGGCATCCAGTTGCTTGAGCTCCTGCAGGCTACGCGCATGAACCGGTCCCTCACCATCGGTGGTCCGATCGAGCGTGTTATCGTGAATGACGACCAGCTCGCCATCGCGGCTTACGTGAAGGTCCAACTCGATGGCATCGGCCCCCAACTCGACCGCCATTGCAAAGGCCGCCATCGTATTCTCGGGCGCAAGCGCCGCAGCCCCCCGATGCGCGATGTTCAGCGTCATGGTACTCCTCCTGACCTCACGCTCCACCCATCTACCGGTCTGTCTCTTGACTACACTACCAGGACCAGCTTACCGAACAGCTTGCGATCCTCCATCGCGCGTTGCGCCTCTGAGGCGTCTTTGAGCGGGAATACGCGATCCACTACCGGCTTAAGCGTTCCGCGCTCTATCTCCCGCACGATCTGCAGCAGGTCGGCCTTCGGTCCCATGAAGCCGCCCATGATCGACGCCTGCCGCATGAAGAGGTACCGGATATCGGTCTGAGCCAGGTGGCCGGCTGTCGCGCCGCAGGTCACCAGGCGGCCCCCGGTGGCCAGGACTGGAATCAGCTTCTCGAACACAGCGCCCCCCACATGCTCGAAGATCACGTCCGCTCCTCGCTTTGCCGTGAGGCGCCGCACCTCGGCGACCAGATCCTGGCCGGCATAGTTGATCCCGTCATCCGCGCCAAGCGCCCTGGCCTTATCAAGCTTCTCGTCGCCGCCGGCAGCAGCGATAACGTGAGCGCCGAGCAGCTTGGCAATCTGGATAGCGGCGCTTCCAACCCCACTCCCAGCCCCCATCACCAGCACCTCATCACCCCTTTTCACATGCGCGAGATTCACCAGCATGTTCCAGGCGGTGAGAAACGTGAGCGGGAACGCCGCCGCAGCTTCGAAGGACATACCTTCCGGCATGAGCAGGATGTTGACCTCCGGGACCTTCACGTACTCCGCGTATCCACCGTCTATCCGGTAGCCGCCGATAATTTGGTAGGAGTGGCAGAGATTATCGTGGCCGGACAGGCAGTGAACGCACTGGCCACAGCTTACCCCTGGTGATACTACTACCCGTTGACCTGGCGTAATACGGGTCACGATGCTCCCCACCGCCGCCACCTCACCGGCGATGTCGGAACCGCAGATGTGGGGCAGGGGGATCGTGATCCCGAGCATCCCTTTTCGGCACCAGAGATCCAGGTGATTTAAGGCGCAGGCCTTCACCTTCACCAGCACCTCATGCGGGGCAATGGTGGGATCGGGGGCATCTTCGTACCTCAGGACCTCCGGCCCTCCGTGCTCGTGGAATCGAACCGCTTTCATTCAGCGCGCTCCTTCAGACTCTTCTCAATCGATGCGATAGTGGCAGCCCAGGCTTTGGCGGCATTCCATGGCAGCCAGCAGGATGGCCAGCGCGGTCTGAATGCCGTTACGAAGGCCAACCATTGCGTCCGTCACCTCGGCCTTTTCGTAGAACCTCAAGATTTCAAGGTGGAGCTCTCGCAGGATCTCGTGGGCTCGGTTCAGCCGTTTTTCGCTGCGAACGAGGCCCACGTAATTCCACATGGTCTGTTGGATGCTGAGCCAGTCCTGTGCGATCAGCGCCGGATCAACCGGTTCACGCTCATACCGCCAGGGCGCAATCTGGGGAAAATAATACTCCTCACCCCGTGCGATGAACGCTGCGGTCTGTTCGCCTGCCCGGGTTCCCCACACCAGGCATTCCAACAAGGACGTGCTGGCCAGGCGATTGGCACCATGTAGCCCCGAACAGGCGACCTCACCAACGGCGCGAAGACGATGCAGATTTGATCGTCCCCACTCATCAACAGCCACGCCGCCGCAACTGTAGTGCGCGGCCGGGACGACGGGGATGGATTCTTTGGTCATATCAATTCCGCACTTCAGGCAGTGCGCATAAATCCCTGGAAACCGCTCGCGGACCTGATCGGCCGGTTTGTGGGAGATGTCGAGATGTGCGCACGGCTCGCCTGATTCCAACATCATCTGGTGAATCCCGCGTGCGACAACATCCCTAGGGGCCAGTGATCCATCGGGGTGATAATCGTTCATGAATTCCCGGCCCTTACCGTCCACTAGACGGGCCCCTTCCCCCCGCATCGCTTCAGAGATGAGGAATCGGCCGCTGGGATGGAAGAACGTTGTGGGGTGGAACTGGACGTACTGCATATTGATACAACGGGCGCCGGCCCGGTAGGCCATCGCAATGCCATCGCCGCGGGTGCCGGCAGGATTGGTGGTATGCAGAAAGACACGACCCAGCCCTCCCGTCGCCAGGATCGTCTCCTTCGCGAGGATGGGAAAGATCTCGCCGCTCGCTTGGTCCAGTACATACGCCCCAATGCACGTCGGAGGTTTATAGACATCAAGCGGTTCGACCGAATGATGAGAAATCGTAAGCAGATCGACTGCGGTGGCTCCGCAGAGTAACTTCACCCTCGGATACGAGGCCATCTTTTCGATGAACGCGCGCTGGATTGCCGATCCGGTTCGATCTTTCTGATGCAGGATACGTGGGAGTGAATGTGCGGCCTCGGCAGTCAGATCCCATCGGGTTGAATCTTTAGAGGATTCGTCGAACGGAACCCCAAGCTCATCGATGAGGATGTCCTTTACCAGCCTAGGGCCCTCACGACTGACCAGCGACGCTGCCTCTGGCGAACTCAGACCTGCGCCAGCGGCAACAATGTCAGCCACCAGCTTTTGAGGGGAGTCGTCCACTCCCTGATAGATGATCCCCCCTTGAGCCCAGAAGGTACTGCTCTCCTCCGGGTGAGGCGATCTTGTGAGCAGCGTGACCTCAGCACCCTGCTTGGCCGCCGCCAGCGCCGCGGCACATCCTGCGAGGCCACTGCCTATTATCAGAATATCAGTTTTCACGGCTGGCTTATACGGGGTGAATTTTGAAGCTCATGTCAACGGCTGGGGCAGCATGCGTCAATGCTCCGATGGAGATCCAATCGACACCGGCCTCCGCAAATGCTCGAACATTGTCGAGGGTCATTCCGCCTGACGCTTCGACCACGATCTTGCTGCCGCTCTCGTGATCGCGCACGCACGTCACCGCCTCTCGAACCATGTCCGGGTTCATGTTATCAAGGAGAACGGCGTCGAGATCGTACTGGAGGGCCTCCTGTAACTCTGTGAGCGTGGTGACCTCGACCTCAAATCGGTGCGAACGGCTCGCATGCAGCCGTGCTGCTTCAATAGCCGTACAGATACCGCCCGCCAGCCTGATGTGGTTATCTTTGACCAGGACCGCATCGTCAAGCCCAAAGCGGTGGTTGATCCCGCCGCCGACGGTAACCGCGTACTTCTCAAACACCCGTAGCCCTGGCGTAGTTTTTCGTGTGTCGAGAATTTTTGCCTGCGTTCCGCAGACAGCCTCAACGAATCGTCTTGTCAGCGTAGCAATTCCGCAGAGTCGCTGGAGCAGATTTGTGGCCACACGCTCGCCGGTCAGCAGAGCCCTGGCCTGACCACGAACGGATGCTGCCAGATCGCCTTCGCACAGATCATCACCATCACGATGGCGGCTCTTAACGGCTAAGCCTTTATCTAAAAGGGTGAGGGCTTCGATAGCCAGATCGATCCCCGCCAGCACGAGAGGCGCCTTGGCCACAAAATGGCCGATCGCCTGTTGATCGGGCGGTACGATCGCGAGGGTTGTCACATCACCTTGTCCGATATCTTCCTTAAGGAACCTCTTGAGGGCTTCTCGGCGACTGGTCTGAAGGAGGGAGAGGGGCATGGGAGTAAGGAGAGAGTCCTAACTCATGTCCAGCATACGCTGGATTGGCCGTAATGCAAGAAGTCGCAGCTCTTCATCCAGTGTAATTTCTGGCGCACGGTGTTTCATGCACAGGTAGAGCTTCTCCAGGCTGTTGAGTCGCATATGGGGGCACTGGTTACAGGCACAATCCCCATCTGGAGGAGCTGGAATAAATGTCTTGTGCGGACAGGCCTTCTCCATCTGGTGAATGATGCCGGGCTCGGTCGCGATGATGAATTCGGCAGCCTCGCTCTGCTTCACGTAATTCAGGATTCCGCTCGTTGAGCCGATGTAGTCGGCATGCTGAAGCACGCCCGCCTCGCATTCAGGATGCGCGAGTACCTTGGCATGAGGATGGTGCAGCATAAGCAGCACGAGTTTCTTTTCAGAAAACATCTCGTGCACCACACAGGTGCCAGGCCACAGCGTCAGATTACGACCGGTCTTCTTGATAAGATAGCGCCCTAGGTTTTGATCGGGCGCAAAAAGAATCGGCTGCTCCTTCGGGATCTGGTTGATGATCTTTTCTGCGTTGCTAGAGGTGCAGATGATATCACTCATCGCCTTGATCTCAGCAGTGCAATTGATGTAGCTGATGACGATGTGGTCCGGATATGTTTGCCGGAAGCGGCTGAAGAGAGGCGCCGGGCACCCTTCCGCCAGCGAGCAACCGGCCCCTAAGTCGGGAAGCAATACCTGCTTAGAGGGGTTCAAGATTTTTGCCGTTTCCGCCATAAAGTGGACGCCGGCAAAGACAATGACCTCGGCGCTTGTTTTTGCCACTTGTTGGGAGAGTTGCAGGCTATCGCCGACGAAATCGGCGACATCCTGAACCTCAGAGTCCTGGTAGTAATGCGCGAGCACAACTGCATGTAAATCTTCTTTCAGTCGCTCGATCTCTCCTTCGAGATCAAGCAGGGCACTCACCTCAGTTTCTTCAATAAGACCGCCGACTTTCATCTCTTGGCTCCGTGACTGCGATGTTTCGTCTCGTATGGGAGTATACCACAGGTGGGGGACAATACAGGAGGCAAGTTTCGAGCAGTTCTCGTTGGGGAAACAGACCAGCTCCTGGCAATTAACTACCCCGAGGCAGGCCGCGGGGTATCGTCTTCTGTTCTGGACCGTCATTCCGTGCTTGACACGCCTGCCCCGTACTTGATACGGGGGAATCCATTCTGGCCCTCTGGATACCGGTTTCCGCCGGTATGACGAACTCGCGGCAAGCCGCGGGGTATCTACCCTCAACAAAATGAAGGCGAGCATCTTTCTTCGTGATGAGTTGCGGGTTCCGTGCCGTCACGTGACGGACCGCAAAACCGCACTTCTTGCAATACGTATAATAAACCAAGGCCGGTCTCCAGGAGCGATGAGGTGCTAAACCAAATTCGGATGTCAGGTGTCTCACAGGTATTGACAGATTCCAAAGCCGACCGATTAGTACGCAAAAACTTTAAAAAATCCGGCTGTTGCCAGCTAAGCAAAAAATAGGGATCTTCCTTAGATGGTGTCTTCTCGCTGTTAGGTCAGCAGAGGGAGTACATCGAGATGGCTGAACCAATTAAAGGGGAAAAACCAGAAGACGGTTGGGGTGGGATAGGGTAAGAGGAGAGCCCCCCGGGGGGAATCGGTGAGGCTCTCCTCTTTAGCCCAATGGACGCGACGTACATGTTCGGGAATCGGTCGCCAGTTGAACGACCCTGCGACGACGCATTTATCTCAGTTTGCACATCGCAGCAACCGCTACTAACGACCATTGAATCAACGGTGATACCATGATCATTTAAGCAACAAGCGTGCCACATCATATCTCGGCGGCTGAATCTGTTGTGAAAAATAATGAGGCGCTATCTTATTGATTTATTTGCCTAATGTGGGATCTGGTGAGAAGGTGAAATCCGACAGGCTCCAGAGAGGCATCAGTAGATAGTACCCAATCGAATACAACGTAGAATCAAAAGAGGTACGCGGAACGTAACTTTTTGGCTGCGTCAAGAGCGATCTTTCTCGGTGAGGCTCGGGACCACCTTGATCTCAAGCAGCCGGATAAGCTTGGCCAGGTATGTGCGCTGGAGTCCAAGGATCTCTGCCGCCTTCGTCTGATTGCCATGCGAACGCTTGAGGGCATCCTGAATCGCCCACCGCTTGAACTCTTTGACGGCCTCGTGGAACTCCTTTCCTCTAAATGTGTCGCGGCGTGGGCCTGCGGTCACCTGAGGGGGGAGGTCCTCTGGGCCGATCTGCTCCCCCGTACTCAAAACCATGGCCCGTTCGATGACGTTCTCCAGCTCGCGGACGTTTCCCGGCCAGTGATACGCGGTCAAGTCGTCAAGCGTGCCTGGGGCAAGTAGCTTCACAGGCTTCTTCAACTCGCCCGCATACTTTCGCAGGAAGTACTCGATCAAAACCGGGATATCCTCCTTCCGTTCTCTCAGCGGCGGTAGCTTCAGGCTGACGACGTTCAGTCGATAATAGAGATCTTCACGAAAGCTGCCCTCCCGCATAGCTCGTTCGAGGTCGCCATTGGTAGCGGCGATAACACGAATGTCGGTCCTGATCGTACGCGTTCCCCCAACCCGTTCAAACTCATGGTCTTGCAGAACTCGGAGCAGTTTCGTTTGGATGCTTGCCGGGACCTCTACGATTTCGTCGAGAAATACCGTGCCGCGATCCGCAATCTCGAACTTCCCTCTTTTAAGCTGATGGGCGCCCGTGAAGGCTCCTCTTTCGTGGCCGAAGAGCTCACTTTCCAGTAACTGGTCCGGGATGGCCACGCAATTGACGACAGTGAATGGATAGTTGGCCCGAGGACTCCACCGGTGAATGCTTCTGGCCAGGACCTCTTTCCCTGTCCCGCTCTCGCCAAGGACCAGGATGGTTGAACTACTGCTGGCGGCGCGGCGGGCAAGCTGCAGCAGAGTATTTATAGCTGGGTTTTCCGTGACGACCTGGACGAGGCGGCCCTCCATTTCTGTCTGCAAAAAGCGACTTTGTGCTCGTAGGGCCTCCCGCTCGAATGCCTTACCCAGGACGATCTCCAGATGCTTTACATCGACCGGTTTGGTGATAAAGTCGTAGGCGCCCTCTTTCATGGCCTCTACTGCGGCTTCGATGGTTGCGTGCGCGGTTACAACGATCACCGTCGTTTCCAACCCTTCGCGTTTCAATGATCTGAGGACGTCGATCCCTGACATCTGCGGCATCTGCAGATCAAGCAGGACAATCGCGGGTGTCTCTCGCCGGATTTGATCCAGGGCCTCAGAGCCGCTGGACGCGACAAGAACCTGCACGTTCATCGCTCGCAACCGGCTCTGGAGAATCTTCCTGGCCGATGCATCATCGTCGACGATCAGAACTTTTGCGCTATATCCTTCCATCTCTCCTCCAGCAAAGAGTCCCTCCTACACTCACCAACCCCTGCCTGCCGGTTTCGACAGTCTCTTCCCAACCAGCGCTCATGGACCTATGAAGCGTCGAATCATCTCCAAGAGGTCCCGTGGCCGGAAGGGCTTCGCGATATAGGCGTTACACCCCGCCTCGATGGCCAGCCGGTCATCGCCGCTGAGGGCAAATGAGGTGATGGCGATTACCGGGATCTGGGCAAGCAAGGGATCCGCCCTGATCCTGCGAGTCACCTCGAGGCCGGAGAGCTTTGGCAACTGAACATCCATCAGGATAAGATCAGGGCGCTGTCGAGCCAGCGCATCGAGCGCGTCCTCCCCATTATGAGCTTCCACGATCTCGTAGCTGTTTTTGGAGAGAAGGTCTCTGATGATCTTCCGATTGTATTCGTTGTCCTCAACATGTAAGACTAACTTTCCGCTCATGGGCTGTCGTCCCACTGGGTCCGGAGCGGAATCCTGAAGTAAAAGATCGACCCCTTTCCGACCTGGCTTTCCGCCCAGATAGACCCCCCATGCATCTCGACCAACCGCTTGGCGATGCTGAGTCCCAAACCGCTTCCGCCGTATTCCCTGGTAATGGAGCTGTCGACCTGGCTAAATTCGCCGAAAATACTCTTCAGTTCTTCGGTGGGAATACCGATTCCCGTGTCTGCGACCGAAACCTCCAAGAAGTCAGGGATTTTTGATGTTTCGGGTTTCGGGTTTCGGGTTTCGGGTTCCAAGCTCGAAACTCGAAACTCCGAACTCGAAACACGCTTCGCCGTAACGATAACCGACCCCCCCGATGGGGTAAACTTGATGGCATTGCCCACCAGATTCATCAGGATCTGAATGATGCGCTTGCTATCGCTCACCGCCGCCGGCAGACCCTCTTCAACTCGGCTGATCAACTCCAGTCGCTTTTCTACTGCGAGGGATCGCGTTGCTGAGATCACAGAGTCGATAAATGACTGAACAGAGTATTCACCCAGATTCAACTGCATGTGTCCGGCTTCGATCTTCGAGAGATCCAACACATCGTTGATGAGCCTGAGCAAATGCCGGCCGTTTGTGTGGATATCTTCGATCGGCTCTCGCAACTCGTCTGGAACCTTGCCGTAGATCTCATCGATGATCAACTCGGTAAATCCCAGGATCGCGTTCAGAGGCGTCCGTAACTCATGACTCATATTGGCCAGGAACTCTGATTTGTGACGACTCGCCCGCGCGAGCTGACGGTTCGTCTCTTCCACCTCCTGGAAGAGCTGGGCGTTCTCTATAGCCACTGCCGCCTGAGAGGCGAAGATGCGCAGCAGGTCGAGCTGCGGCGCAATCGGCTTTCGGCTAACCGCGTTGTCGGCGGCAAGGACTCCAACAGAACGTCTTCGAGAGATCAGCGGCAAGACTACGAAGCTGCGAGAGCGAAGGGCCGGCACCTTATCGTGCGGGGGCTGCACCCGAAGCTCCGGCGGAACCTCATGCCTCTCCTCAATGACGATCTCGACTCGATCTCGATAGGCCCGCGCTAACGTGGGCACCTCGTCGGAGATTGGAACCTGAACGGTTCCTGGTGCTGATGAAAAACCGACAGCGGCAACCATCTCAAGAGAAAGATCCTCGCGATCCGGTAGCCAGATAATAATTCGATCAAACCCAATAACTTCATGCACCCCCTTCAGAATTAAGTTCAGCCGTTCTGACAGTGGGAGCGGTTCCTGCATGGACACGCCGAGCTGGTGCAGGTGGCGTAGTTGAGAGGTCCGCTCGCGGATCCGATCTTCCAGATTCCGGTTCAAGTCCCGGAGCTCCGTGGCTACCCTCGTCCGCTCATCGAGGGTTCGTTTCAATGCCTTGGCCATTTGGTTGTACGTTGTTGCCAATGTCCCGATCTCATCTCGAGAATCGACCGGGATTTCCTGATCGATCTGCCCCTCGGCCATCCGCGCGGCAGATTCTGTCAATCGGGTGATTGGCCGCGTGATCATCCGGGAGAGGGCGTATGCGGCGATGGCGCCGGCAGCCAAAAAGACAATAGACAGCATGGCCCAGAGTTTGATCAAGTAGGCTGAGTGGGCATCGATGTTTCGCATCGACAGGCCGACCCGTGCAATCCCGATGACTCGAGTCCGATTCTCACCGAGACCTCGATCGGACCTGGGCATCCCGAAGAATTGTTCCTCGATCAGGCGGACTTCAGCAGAGAGGATCGGGGCGTAGAACTCCAGGAACGACTCGCTCCCGGTACCCTTGAGGGTCCTGCTGACAGGTTGGTGGGTGGCGAGGATCCGGGTACGGATATCATCACTCAAGGGTTCGGTGGTCAATGCTGAACCGGGTTGGGTCAGGGTCCTGCCTCCGCCGATCAGACGCTTTCCAGCGTCGTTGTAAATAAAGACGTAGGCAACATCTTCTTCGCCGGTGATCCCGCGCAACGAGGCATTGAGAAACCGCTCGTCCTCACTGAACACGCCCAGTTCGCCGCTGGCGGCCAGATTACTGGCAAGAGCCTTTCCCTGTTTCACAAACTCTCGATGCAGTAATCTGTTGTGCTGATAGAGCGACATCCCGCCAAAGAGGACGCAGAGCGCCAGGATCATCGGCATGATCGACCACAAGACCTTTGTCCTGAATCTGGTCATCCGTCTGATTACCATCTGTTCACCCTTATGCCACCCCTGGTCCCTCTTGAGCTATCGGATCACGACGGCCGCTCGGTCGAGGAGCTCCTTCGGGATATGCACACCGAGCTTAACGGCGGTTTTCAGATTCACCGTTAACCGCACCTTTCTCGCTGTCGTATATGGGATGTCCTCGACGTTTCGACCGGAAAGGATCTCGTCCGCCAACTCAGCGGCCTGGCTCCCGATATCCCATCCACTTTCAAAGGAGAGGCCGAGTAGGGCGCCCATCCGAGCCTGATTTTCTGAGAGACCCAGAACAGGAATCTTATGTCTGAAGGAGAAGAGCAGCATGTACTGGACCGATTCCGGCGCCAGAACGGTCAGATCCGGCAAGATCCAGAGAGCGTCGATCTCATCCTGCATGGCATCGAGGGCAGCGAACGACTCCTTGGGCGAGGTAATGGCCTTTGTGACGAGCCTGAGACCATGATCTTTGGCGATTCGTTCAGCCTGCCTCACCAAAAAGCCGGTCTGAGAGGGATCATAGATGATGCCGATTCTTCTTATCTGGGGCGAGACTTTTTTTAGCAGGGCAAGCTGTTGCTCATTAGGAATATTCATACTGGCCCCGGTGATATTGCGGGTGTCCTGTCTGATCACTGTGGTGGGGTTCAACACCATGGCAAAGACAACTGGGATGTCTTGTATCTCTTCGATCGCAGCCTGTAAGGCCCAGATCCCTACCGCAAGGATGAGATCCGGCTTGGGGCCTGACTTGAGTCGCGCCAGGAACTTCTTACCCTTCTGGAGGTCTCCCTCCATATCGTACTCGACGATAGCCGATCCCTGCAAAACGCTCTTGAATCCCTCCAGCGCTTCATTATAGACATCGACATCGGCGCTCTTGAGCGCAATAATCTTTGCGGCCTCTGCCGGCGTCGAGGAGTGAACAATCGCTCCAACGATGACGCAAGCTACAAAGATGAGGGAAGCGATGCGAGTTGTCAGGAGTGACATTCAGGAGATCCTGGGACCTTAGAAAAGATACTCGACCCCTACTGTGGGAATAAAATCTGCCCGGAGGCCGCTATTTTTGTTCAGGGGAATCTGGACGTTCGTCCGGAAGATCAAGGAATTGAGAGGATTCCATTTCACGCCGAGGGACAGGTCCATGATGTGGTTCCCGGTTCCGTTTCCTTCAGGCTTATGGCGACCGATCACGTCGGCGTCAAACGACAGCTCTGACAGAAGGCGCGCGTCGAAACCGAGGGCATACCTGATGGTGTTCTGCTCAAGATCCTTAGTGTTGATCTCGTAGCCAACGTTGACGTGAGGCGTGAGCCATCGCCCATAGGTTTTGGATGCTATAAGGAGGCCAGCCAGGTTCGTCCCGCCGGTTCCCAGGAGCCGTTTCTCATCTCCTGTCGGAAGCTTCACTTCGAACAGAAATGCCAGGTCCGGGGTCAAGCCGCCGGAGTTGCGCAGGAAGTTGTATTTCGTTCGAAGGATGATATCCCCGAGGCCGGTCTCATCGCCGCCTCCGGAGGCGTCGGGTGGAGTCGAATTGGGTCCGAACTGGTGGATCGGGATGTTGCCTATTTGGGTAGTACCTGGCTTGGTGATACCGAGAGTGTCAACATGGAAGATATCAGCAGAAGTCCTGGCAAAGAGTCGAATATGAGTAAGGGGGACGACGAGCCCCACATCCCATACAGAGGTGAGGCCGTAGGTCGCGATAAATGCAAAAATGTCTTCGCTGAGATCGACCTTGAGCTTGGCGCGGATAGTGTCGCAACGTGCTAGAGATTGTGGAATGCTGGGATCACAGCCCTCGCCCGCATCGTTGCGGCGGAAGGTTAGCTGCAGATTGTTGAGATCTTTTCCATCTAGCCTGGTGAAGCTGACCCGAGTGTAACTGCCTGCCACGTTGAGCTTACTGACCCCCAGGGTGGTCGCGCGCTCCGTGAGCATGGGGCCGAGGCTTTCAGTGGTGCGGACCGGGATTCCGCGTTCAATATCGAAGGTGAACCCGGTCACGGATGAGTTGAACGAGGGAACTCCTATAGCGGAGGTCACCTGATTGTTAAGTTGGTCGAGTCCCTGGAGAGACGATGCCTGAAAACTGGTTTCCACTGGGAAAAAGGGGCTCGGCTCGACGTGAATCCCCTGGATGCCGTAGAGATTCCTGATGGTATTCTTGAGATCCTTAGCCTCGGCGGAACGGACGAACCATCCGACCCAAAGGATCAGCAAAAGAGCTGCGGTGGCTCGGAGGCATGAGGTCATCCACAAACTCCCCGGATAAGCACAACGGCGATCGCCCCATGGCCTTATTTTCGCGTCGGGTGGGGCACACAGACGAACCTGGAAAGAAATCCAGCAGAAACCGTGCAACCGATACCATGCCAGAGAAAATAGAGTCAAGTTATTTCCAGGGGGTGACAGAACAGTCCAAGCTTATGGCCATCAGCCCCGAGGAAATTGGTCTAGATCACCTTCACAGCCGTCCCCACGTAGATCACCTTTGTGGCCGTCCAAGTGGCAGCGGGGAAGACGAGGAACTTCTTCGGTTCTGTGAACTCGAAACTTTCTGTGGTCATGTTCAGATCGATAACCGCGTTGGCCCCCAACTGTAGCGCTTGCTCGATAAGGCTGTACATCGCCTCTCGCTCGGCCAGCTTCCGCTCCTCATCGTTTGAGGCGGGTATTTGCGACGTTCCCGTTATTGAACCCAGCACCTGTTCCGTTACACGCTCCGGGATGGAGTCGGAGGTGACTACAGTGATCCGATTCTGGGAAAGCCGGATCTCCGTATCCAGGTTGATCCGTCTCCTCTTCAGTCGATAAGAGTGAAGAAAAGGCCAAGCAAAACCAAATAAGGCCAACACTACAAAGAGTATAGCGGCTACAGTAACCATTGTAACCTCCGAGGTAACTACTTAGGTGTTTAGGCCGAAGGCTGAAGGCTCTTCAACGCATTGCGATTTCACCATCCAACTCATATGCCCGAAGTGTTGCGTGATCACTGCTTTACCCCTAACAACCTTCAGTCTTTAGCCTATCTACCTTGTAGTTACGCACAGAGAAGCTTCCGGCGTGCCCCTGAGCGGCAGCCGTGGATGGCTTGCGCGCCTTATACAGCGACAACGTACCAAATAGCGTTGCAAGCCGAGCCGTTTCCGAGACTTCCTCAAACCCGGCGTCCCGGAAGAGCGCAGGCAGGAGCCCCTTCATGTTGTCAGCAGTCCTGGCGAAACTGTCACCGAGGCGCACAGAAAAAGCCAGCGCATGCATGAGCAGGGTGTGGGGTCGCCCCCAGTCGGCGACGTGCAGCTCTCCCTCTGGGCGCAGGACGCGAAAGATCTCTTCCAGCGTTCGGACCTTCTCGGATCGCGTCAGATGGTGCAGCATCAGGCTCGAGAGGACTCGATCGAACGCGCCATCGGCAAACGGGATATCAAAGCAGAACGCCTGGACCAGCGCGATTTCTTCGACCTGCCTGTGGGCTTTTGACCTCGCAATACCCAGAACGTTCATATCACCATCCAGGCCAATAGCCAACAGAGATTTTGACCTGCGCTTCGCTAGCAGGAGTAGCGTCCCCGTGCCGCATCCCACGTCGAGAATCCGAGCGGCTTCGTCGATGCCTGCTTCATCCAGGAGGCGACTTTTGAAGCTCATCTCGCGCGTAGTAAGGCGAACCAGGGGATCGTAGAGCGGGGTGAGAAAATCCCAGCCCAGCGCCGGGACATATCCCGCCTTCTTATGACCCATCCTCACTCTCCACGCCCACTCACTGCAAGGCTCAGCCGCGTCCCACGATATGGCCGATGCTCACGACACGATGAAAAGGTAAGCAGCGGCTTCAAGCGCATATCATGTGCAATATCAATGCGGAACGCGGGGGATGTCAAGCGCTTTCTCCGAGCCCAGGAACAGCGAGAGATGTCACTTAAACCATAACATGGCCGCTGCGGCCATGTTATGGTTTCAATCTGGGAGGGTTGATGCCCCGCGGCTCGCTGTGGGGTAGTTCTCTATGGCATGGAAAAGGAGGATCTTAATGATTGGAACGTCATTCTAACTCTTGTCTGGCTTCCTTGAAATATCTAGCGCGAAGATCCCAATCTTTCAGAGAGTCTTTGCTTAGAAGACTCATCACACGTGACCAAGAAGGGAATATACCCTGACGATGAAGCTGCAACACACTATGACGTATTTTTTCACGCAACAATTCTTTCCGCTTTTGTTTAGCTTCTGCCCGATGCTTCACATACCTTGCCGCAACAGCACTCCGTAGATCGGGAAACTTTGAAGAAAAGGTGCCCTGCGATACCCCAACCCGCTGACATGCCTTGACGACAGAGGGCGGTGGATCCTCGGACAACAGGGCCATAAATGCTTTTTGCAGTTCTGCCCCGCGGCTGTCGCGGTATTGTTTGCGTCGGTTCTCAAGGGCGTCGCACAGGACTGGGAAATGCTGTCGCAGGGATTGGAGCCATGAGGGGCCTAGTCGTCTAGTCATCTCGCGCAATGAGGGTGGCGGATCCTCCTCGAGGGCTGCTTGTAGTGCTAGTTCAACTGCGTTTAGACGGGTCTTCCTCAACGCAATGCGCTTAGCACTGATCGCCCGACAGAGATCGGGGTACTTCGAGCGCAGGACAACAGCATTGGCGTATCCGAGGCGCTGGGCAAGACGATGGAGCGCGGTGGGCTGCGCTTGGGCGAGGGATTGCTCGAGAGATTGCTTGATAGTGGCCTCATCACAGATTCTTCCCGCCCCCGGCCTTTTCCGCCCCGGGGAATATCTTGCCCTGCGGTGGTTGGCCGTAATCCGTCTGCACAGATCTTGATCGACTTGGTAGAGGCGGCCTGTCCCACTGTAACCCATGCGGTGGGCAATTGCAGCAACGCTGGGAGTGGGTTCCTCATGAAGGGCCGCTTTGAGCACACGACGTACTTCGTTCGGGCGATGAGGCCACACACGGCCTCTGTTGGGCCGGAAGCGGGCTGACTCCTTCAGAGGCCCGCTGACATCGGGGTCCCACGGATCGCCGGTGACAAGCGTGACCAGTGAGATCCCCAGGTGGTAGCATACCCGCAGTAGGGAATCGAGACGTGGGATACGCTGCCCTGCTAGCCAGGAGCAGATTCGGATCCGAGGGGACTGGACGAGGTCGGCGAAGGCCGTCATGTTGCCCCCGGTGAGGTGATTGACATAGGACCAGAGATTCTGCCTAATATTGGGCCTTGGCAATCGAGACGGCAAGCGTAGCGCCGTCGCGAGGAATTCGCCGAGAGTGTTGGCCACCCAGAACTGATACTCCACTACCTCTTGGCGAGTTGCCCCGTCGGCCCCGCTCGTGTCTTGTTGAAGACCAAGCCAGCGCCGACATCGCGAGCAAGAGCCAGGGTACGAATAGGCGGCCAGGGGGTGTTGCTCTCGATCACAGTGCGGGCACGTGGTTACTAACTGCTGTTGATGCCGCGGGCAGACTGTTACCACGCGGAGAGCCCAGAGCAGGGAGTCATACACGTCGCTGTTCGCCTCTCGTCTCTCCTGATAACAGCGTGGGCACCACGCGCGAACCTTGCGAACAAGGAACGGCGCGGTGACCCCACCTGCAAAGGGTAGGAGGGTTAACGCGGAGAGATCCCGGCGTAGGGTGGCGGCTTCCAACGCCTCGATCCATTTTCCTGATGTGTCTGTCATGCAATTGAGGGTATAACCCATCGGGTTGAAGCCATGCCGAGAGGTCCAATGCGGTGTTCCCCCTTGAGGGCTCAACGGTAGACTCTTCGCCATATCTCCTATAAGCTTCAGCTTAACCAGATCTGCCACCGAAACCGCATGCGCGCATGCCAGCCTGGCAATATAGCCTGTGAGACTCTCTACGAAGGGTGTGCCAATGCCGATGGGCTCCAGGCAGTATAGGGAACTTCGCGGTGGCACGACAGGAGGGGACAGGTCCCAGGGCTCATACATGGCTGGAGACCACGGTGCCAATCTCATCGCGCTTAGGCCGGCGCCGACCAGGTCGGAGCTTCGTGGCCCGCGCCGCAGCGGCCTTGGAGCCGTTCTGGGTGGCCCCCTCCGTTGTCCGCGGTTGTGCGCCAGTGTGATTGGTATCCAGCCCCAGGGTCGTGCGCAGCCGCGCGCGCTCAGCGGCGCTCTCGGCCATCTGGTCCTCACCGTTCAGCGCCTCTGACAAAATCTTCTGGCATTGCGGGACGGAGAGTACATGCCGCTCCAGGTCGCGCAGAGTGAGGGTCGTCTTCCCGGCTTCCAGCGCGGGGGCAAGCGTCCGCAGCAACCAGTTTTTGACCACCCCCACGAGGCCAATGCTGCGTTCGTACAGAAAATCCGCATGCTGGACGAGGTCCGGGCGCTCCCGGAGCGGTAGCTGCGACTCGAAGTCCCGCAGTACATGGAGGAAAATCTCCCATTGCCGGGAGTCGTCGGCCCGATAGCGCGGAAGGTGGATATCCAGGCTGCGGCGGCTCAACTGACCACTTAAGTTGCGGAACGGGAGCAGTCCATAGGTCCCGAACAGGACATGGGGCGTGCTGCTGCGATTCGCAAGCGACTTGATGACATCGAGTTGATCGGACAATTTACGCCCTGAAACCATGATGGCGAGGTGTTGCGCTTCGTCAATCAGGACCGCCTCCGGCCGTCGGCAGCGCAAAAGCTGTTCGACGGCGTGCTGGTATTCCGCTCCGGTCCTTCTCGTACCGGGAATGAGCGGCAGGACAGGCATGCCCTCTTCCTCCGTCAGCGAGCCCTTCCGCTTGTGGTCCACCAGCGGCTCTGCCCCCTGGAGCAGGAGCCGCCGGAAGTAGTCGCGCCAGTTAAAGTTGCCCGACTCGGGCGCGACCGCCTCGACGCTGATGAACGGCATCCTCCCGGGGTCGGTCACCATTGCCTCCTGGAGGCCCTTGGTGAGCTCTTTCTCAATTCCGTTCTTTAACGTCGTCTTGCCGACGCCGGTGGGACCGAGGACCAGAACCAGCGAATTGGGCTCTAGTTCTCGAATGGCTGCCAGCAGTCGATCCTTGGCGGCCACCAGGTGCGGGTGCCCCATGATATAGCCGTGAAAGTGCTTGAGCCGTTCGGGCCACGGCTGAGTCAGGAGGGTGGGGGGGAATGCATGTTCCGCAGAATCCATTAGAATCTCCCATACGGCTTACGATCCGGTGCGGGTGTTTCAGGTTCGGGCGCGTCCCCCGCGGCAGCCCTGCCACTGGTCTGTGGCGAAGCCGCAGGACGGGGCGGCACGGGAGCGCTCACCGCCCCCGTGCTGACGCCCCGTATCCTCAGACTCTCCTGGTCCCGTCGCCGCTGTATGAGCTGCTGTTCTTGGACTTCGACGGATTGCACCAGTTCGGCGAGCCGCTTGGCGGTGATGGCCCGGTCCTGAGCGTATTGACGGCGCATCGCCAGGAGTGTCTTCGTCGCGAGGCGCACTTCTTGCTCCGTCCGGCCTTGGAACACGTGGTAGTACTCCGAATGACACCGCTGCCACCTGCCCCGGACGAAGGCATGCGCGAGCCCCGCGTCAAAGGGGTCGTAGCGCACAGGTACCGACTGCCCTTCGACTTCAGGATCGCGAAAGACCTCAGCCCAATAGTAGAGATGATTGATCTTCACACCGCGCCCCGGCATGACCTTGGCCGTTCCTTTGGCCGTGAGGGGCAACGTGAGAAGCAAGAAGGTCTCGTCGTACGGAATGAGCCGATGGGAGCGCAGCCCACTCTGCGCCTGTCCCGTCGTAAAGGCCTCGCGGGGACTCTGACCCAGTGCCGGATGGGACAGTGTATCGAAAACCTCGTATAGGTACTCATCGAGGCGCTCGTAGAGCTCGCCGAGGGACCAGACGGCGTGCTTCTTAGGATTTGTGGACTTGGTCACCTGCCGAGGGCGTCGGGTGAGCTGGGTATTGCCGGCAAGGTTGTACAAAAATTGTGTATTGGTGGTCCCAAACATCCGCTCACACACCGAGCCGAACCGGGCCTTGCTTGGCGGCCGGACTTTCTTCAGGATTTGAAACATGGTCAGTAGGCCCTCAAAGTAGTTCCCCCCGAACTCGGCACCTCCGTCCACTACCACGATCTGCGGGAGCCGCCTGTGCCGGCGGACACACTCTCGGACGACCATCATACAGGCGCGAGACGAGGGCCGATCGTACGATAAGTAGAAGGCCAAGACCCTACGGGAGTAGGCATCAGTGAAAAGGGTCAGCCATGGACGTCCGAGCCCCGTGCCGTCGTCGGCACTCACACACTCCAAATCCAGTTGGGTATGGTCGATATGCCCGATCTCAAAGGGCCGATCTCCATGACGGGGTGTGGTTTGGTCTAAATACAAATAAGGTACTTCATGCGCGTAGGCGGCCCGACGGCCCTGCCGTTTGCGCGTTTTTAGGAGTTGTGGACGCTTTTTCACCGCCTCGCAGAATGTCGGGTAACTGGGGGCGACAACCTTTTGCGCATTGCATCTCAGCTTAAGCGCCTGCCAACAGGCATACCTAGTCTTTTGCTTGAGCGTTTCGTAGTCCGTCAGGATGGCCTCCTCAAGCAGTGCCTTCACCTCCTCTGACAACCTCGGGGTCCGATTCCCCCGCTGACGGGTGCGCGGCAAGAGCCCGACGAAGCCGTTCCCATAGTGCGCCTCGGCCTGCCGGAACCAGGCCTTCCAACGCCGGAGGGTCCGCTCCGGTACCTGCGGCTCGTTGGGAGGCGGGTCCCCGCCCACCTGGCCGCGGAGAATCCGGTCCCGACGGTTGGCGACTGCGAGCGTTCGGTCATCTGCTGCCTGGAGACGCTGGAGCACCTCCTCGTGGGGTCTCGCGTCCGATGCTTCCGGGACAGGGCTAATCCGACCATCTCGCACCAACGCCTCCAACTGCGCCTCCGAGAGGTCCACCACGTGCGAGTCGTCGCCCAGGAGGCTGATCGTCGTCTGTCCGACATTTACGATCTTGCGGACCCTCCCATCCCACACGAGCGCGCCTCCCACGCGCAGATCCAGGTAGGGGCACCCAGCGGGGGCCGGGCCAGGGTGCGGGCTCACCACCCGCCCATACGCGACTGCGGTCTCCTTCGACACAAAGACCCGCACCGTGTCCGGCTCCCCGAGAAACGCGGCCGATAGGCCCACGTAGATCTCCTCACGGGCGATCAGGAAATGGATGTCGTCTTGCGTCGCGGCCCCCTCAGTCTTGCGCACGAGGGCGGCCAATGTGATCCCCGGCTCAGTCCGGAGCTGGGCCCGCACGGCCTGCTCGGCGTCGGGACTTACGGGGACGCGCTCCCCACGGAAGTAATCGTCCAGGAACTGCAGGTTCCGCTGGAGGCCCCAGTCGATCTTCTGCGATGAGCGGAAGCGGTAGTAGAGGCCGCGTGGCGCGGCATAGGCCTCGCCCGGCGGACAGCGCCAGCGACCATTCTCCGTGTGCTGGTACCGGTGAGGGGCGTCGTCGGCAAGTTTGACCAGCCCCTCTTCAGTCTTGCATTCTTCCCATCCCGCCGCCTCCTTTCGGAGGACGAAGAAATCTGAGGTGTGTGAAACAATCAGCCGCCGCCCCCTCTTGCTCTCGTAGCGCAACTCGATCGGGGGTGGCTGATCGTAGAACTCGAGCACGTCGGGATCGTGCTCCAGTTCATAGATCGTGGGCAACTCCACGCGGTGGCTCTCAAACTGGATCATGGCGCCCATCTTTTTGCTCGGGTACCGCCCGCTGACGTTGTTCCTACCGCCCCCCACGAGGCGAGAAGGAGGGGAGCATCGCACACGATCGATTGCGGCCCGCCCCTCCTCCGAGAGACTCAGACGTTGAGACCACGCACGGAGATCATCGCTGGTTAGCATCTTGTCCTCTTCCTCGAAACCGAGATCCCTTGGTGACAGGTTTTCGTCGATTGACGCTACCGGTCGGAGCGACTGCTACGGATTCTCCAAGTGACGCGTCTGGCAAGAGGTCACCTCCGTCAGCAACTAGTTGATCCGGCGTCCGGTCCTGGGTGTCCACCGGCTCCGTGGCGCTAGCGCGGTGGCCACCTAAACCGAGACACGGCGATTGCCTCGCTGGGCGTCCAGGCCTTTGCGATTGAAGATTCTCGTGTCATGTGAGATGCTTGGTGTCACATACGCCACATCGTCTGACCTATCTTACATAGCTATATTTCTTTTGTCAAATGAAATTCACATGAGAAGAGAGCGATCTAGTCAAGAGCGCCTGCAGCTCCAAGAGGTCGGGCGCCGCCTGGCCCTCGTGCGGGCCGCCCTGGGGCTCACGCAGACCACGATGGCCGCAGCGCTGGGGGTGGGCCTGAATGCGATTTCGTCGGCCGAGACGGGGAAGGTGGAGCTGCGAAGCCCGCACCTTAGCGTGCTGGCTGACCGGTATCAGATTTCCCCCCTCTGGCTGCTGCGGGGCCTCGGTCAGATTTTCGTCATGCCCTGGGCCCCGGAGGAGGTCGATGTGGTTCTCAATGCGGCGCGGCCGAGCCCCGCGGGCGTACGGGCTAGCCTCTCGTTGCTGGCGGAGTCCGGGATGGGGCTGTGGCTACGCGTCCTGCATTTCCGGGTCGCTCGCTGTGGAGTCGATCTGCGCCGCGACCCGGTGGCGACGGCTGCCAGGGCTACCACGCAGGAGACTATCGAGATGGTCGGGCTCGGGGGGGTCGATCAGGCTGGGGCATTCTATTATGTGACGCCCGCGGTCTGCCGGCTCGATCACCTCGCCCCCGAGCTGCTCTGGGTGGCCAATCCTGTCGGCCGCACGCTTTCCGGCCAGGTGCACCTCAGTGGGCAGCTCCAGGCTGGCTTCCAATCCGGGATCAGTTTCACTTCCTCGAAAGGCGCCTCGAGTGGCGGTGAGTTCGTGGCGGGCTCCCTGTCGGCGGTGACGAAGGTGCCCTCCCCGCAGATCTTACTTGGATGGCTTCGCGCGCACCCTGCCCCCCTCACAGAGCTCCTTCCCTTGAAGGACCAGTTAGTGGAGGTGGTTGGTTCGGTCCCCCAGGCGGATGAAATTCTCAGTGCCCCCCGCCCGCCATCCGCTTGGGCTCACTGGGCCTTCGCGTTCGCGCAGCTTCGAATGGACATGCTCTAGTGAGGAACGGCGGGTGGCTGCCCTGCAGGTGCCGTAACCTCGACGATCGCTGGCTGCTTCTCCGCCATCTTTTGCTCAACGTGGCCCAGCGCGTCCTAGCGCCTACTCGCGTGCATCCACGGATACAGGTGGCTGCGGAGCTGAGACGACGATGCAGAGGCTCGCACCCGACGAGCGCCGGTCCCCGTGCGGGGGTCGTCGGAGCGCATGACGTCCCGCCCTCCGCTCTGCCAGGATGCTCGCCGATGAAGGGGAGCACCGTCCGGCCGCACCGCCGCCTCGGCTCGAGAGGCACCCACCAACACCCACACCTGGGACCGCGGCGGTGGAGTAGACTGGAAAGGGCGGCCGCCCAACGCGGTGGAGAGAAATCAGTTCTGCTTTGTTTCTCCGTCTGGCCGCTGAGGACAACTCGATACCCAGCAAGCCGCTGCAGCCGGCGGTTCGACGATGCCTGATGGTGCCCGGCTGAGCGGGCTAGCGCTGGAGGGCAAGGAGTGTACGAGTCGAGTGGCTGACCTTGGCGCTCTGATAGCTCGCGGCTACTTCGCGAGGGAGCTTCCTCCTCCATTTACCACGAAGCCCTTCGCCTCGCTCGCGGCCTCAAGACTGACTGTTTTGCCCGCGGCGTTTCACCCGAACCCGCCGCCTCCATTTTCTTCCCAGATCGCAGTCCACAACCTCGCTCGACCGGGCAGCCTTCGGCGACGGCTGGGCATCCCAAACCCCGTGAGCTTCTCTCAGATTGCCTCACTAGTTGCGGCGCACTGGCAGACGATCGTGGCACACTGCGTCAAATCGCCGATTTCACTAACCAGCCCCCAGGTCGACGCCTCCGGCAAACGGGCCATCGACCGCAAAGCCGCACTCAGCGACCGTCCAATCCACCGCGCCCGGGTCCAATCAACATCACGCGTGATCCTCCGTGCGGACATTTCGCAGTTCTACCCATCTCTCTACACACACAGCGTGCCGTGGGCGCTCCATTTCAAGGCCGTCGCCAAGATCCAGAAGACGTCAACTGCCCTACTCGGCAACATGATCGACCGATGCCTGCGAAACGCGCAAGATCAGCAGACTATCGGAATCCCGATTGGTCCGGACACCTCCCTCGTGATCGCTGAGGTGGTTCTCACTGCGGCCGACGTTCTTCTGGCCAAGCAGGTGGCTCTCAACGGCTTCCGTTACATCGACGATTACGAGTTGGGCTTCGCCAGCTACTCCGATGCAGAAAGGGCGCTCTCAATCCTCCAGGGCGTACTGAACGAGTTCGAGCTTCAGCTCAATCCCACCAAGACCCGCATCATCGATCTGCCGAGTCCAGTGGACAGCCCTTGGTCTTCGGAACTCCGGATCTTCTCCTTCCGCCCCGGGGTTCGCTCACAGCGATACGACCTCATCCGATACTTCGATCGTTCCTTTGAACTCGCGTCGGCAAACCCTGGTGATCCGGTTCTCCGGTACGCAATCAGCCGCGCGTCGTCGCTAATCGTTGCTCCTTCAAACTGGGCTCTCTTTCAGCATCTCCTGCTTCAAGCCGCGTGTTCTGAGCCCGGAACCCTTCCGTTCGCAATCGAGCAACTCAAGCGGTACGTGGACGCAGGCTACAAGCTCGACACGCAGAACCTACATTCGGCGCTGCACAACATCCTTGCTGACCATGCGCCAAGGGGCCACGGAAGCGAGGTGGCGTGGGCTCTCTGGGGCTTGCTCCTGTTTGGTCTCCCTCTCGATGATTACGCGATGAAGGCCGTCTCTACCCTCGAAGACGTGGTCGTAGCCCTCCTTGCGCTCGACCTTCGGAGCAAGGGCCAAGCGTCGCGGACCACATCTCTTGCTCAATGGGAGCAAGCGATGACCGCAGATGAGCTTCGTGGTCGTCTTTGGCTCCTCAGCTATGAAGCCAACCTTAAGGGCTGGCTTCCTTCTGTCGGAGGGGGCGATCACGTCGCAGCAGACCCGAATTTTCAACCCCTCAAGGCAGCCGGAGTCTACTTCTACGACGAGCAGGCACACGCGACATACACGCCGCGCAGACCTATTCCCACCGGCGAAGAGATGATCCCGGTGAGCGGTCCGCCTGAGGAGGTCGAGTACTTCTAATCCCGGAGACGCCGGCTCGCCGTAAAACAAGATGCTGCAACTGCCGCAGCCCAGCTTGCCGCAACAGGGCGTGGTACCGTCTGGTGGCGAACATCGGTGCCTCAGCAGGGGGCATGCGGCCCTGGGCCGCTTCGTATGTGATTCGGATCATCGCCCGGTCAGGGAGGTAGGCTAGGATCCCGTTGAGAGTTCGACCAGCCTTCGCGACGCGATTATCTAAAGGTTCCTTGGGAGCCGTGCATGAGGTGGCAGAGTGTATGTTAGTGATGCCCACAGGGACCGCGTCTGCCACCGAGGGTGGTGCAGATTACACTCCCGTCATGTTGACTTCCCGCAGGGCAGATTCGTGGTGGTAATCGACGCTGCGATGCGGTGGTCATGTCAAGCGAGGTGGACACCGCGATGTCAAGGGTGGCATCCCCGCTGTCATCTGTTCCCCTTCCCCACGCTGTAACGCTACCCGGTCGCCGGATTCCAGAGCATCGGGAGACCAGCAAGCGGATCGTAGACACCGAGCCCGGCCCGGCCGTTGCGCCCCTTGGGGCACCAGCCGTCGCAGGGTACGTCCAACTCAAGGGCGACATCCGGCGCGGCCCGGTCCACGCCAGTCTAGCTGAAGGAGTGGGGGTGGCAATGGGTCGTTCCGGTCTCACGCCACGCCACCGACCGGATCACCAGCGAACAGCGCAGGCACCACCGACACGAGTCCGTCCTGCAGCGGGCCGTGAAGCAGGCGACTCGTGACGCTGGGTGCTCTCAACCTGCAGTGCCCCACCTTCCGTCATTCGTTTGCCACCCACCTGTGTGAAGTGGCTATAACATTCGGACGGTCCAAGAGTTGCTTGGTCATCTGGATGTGAGCACTACGGTGATCTACGCCCACATGTTGAACCGGGGTGGACTGGGGGCCAATAGCTCCGCTGATCGCCTATAGGGCGGCCGAGATAGGCCACCGAAGCTGGCAGCGTTTGTCGGCTAAATAGTCTTGACCGGTTGGGGTAAGTGTGGGAGATTGCGAACAAATTCGTCGTTGAGAAGTGGAGCTTTCTTGGGAGATGGGTCGCCGGCCTTTGTCGACCTCTAACGCGGCTCACTTCATGGTTGGGCGCATCGGCTAGACGAGGGAACTGTGGGGTTGCGAGAGCCCGGAATGACATCGATCACTGAAGTCGTTGCCATGCCGCTAGCCTCGCATACCCTACTGGCCTGGAGCGTGAGCCGCGATCGCAGGAACAATGGATAAGAAGACCCTGACCGAAACGGACATCCGCACGAAGTTCATCACCCCCGCGCTCGTCGGCCCGACCGGCAGCAAGTGGAACGTGATGACGCAGCTGCGCGAGGAGTTCTATTTCACGAAGGGCAGGGTCATCGTTAGGGGTAAGACTGTCAAGCGTGGTGAGGCCAAGAAGGCCGACTATCTCCTCTACTACAAGCCGGGCATCCCGATCGCGGTCATCGAGGCAAAGGACAACACGCACGCGGTGGGGGCAGGTATCCAGCAGGCGCTCGAATACGCAGAGATCCTCGATGTACCCTTCGCCTATAGCTCCAACGGCGACGCGTTCCTGGAACATGACAGGACAGGGTCCGGCGGCACCGTGGAGCGGGAGATCCCGCTAGACCAGTTTCCGTCGCCCGAAGAATTGTGGGCACGCTACCGGGCGGGCAAGGGCTACACCGCCGCGCAGGAGGCGGTGACCACCCAGGACTACAACGACGACGGCTCGGGAAAAACGCCGCGTTACTACCAACTTATCGCCATCAACCGCACGGTCGAGGCCATCGCCCGCGGCGAGAACCGCATCCTGCTCGTCATGGCGACGGGCACCGGCAAGACCTACACGGCGTTCCAGATCATCTGGCGTCTCTGGAAAGCGGGTGCCAAGAAGCGGATCCTCTTCCTCGTCGACCGTAATATTCTCGCCGACCAGACCAAGATTAACGACTTCAAGCCGTTCGGTAAGGCGATGACCAAGATCACTAATCGTACAGTCGACAAGGCGTTCGAGATTTACCTGTCGCTGTACCAAGCGGTTACGGGTACCGACGAAGAGCAGAACATCTACAAGCAGTTCTCGCCTGACTTCTTCGACCTGGTTGTCGTGGATGAGTGTCACCGCGGGAGTGCGGCCGACGACGCGGCCTGGCGCAGGGTACTCGATTACTTCTCGTCGGCCACGCAAATTGGCCTGACCGCTACGCCCAAGGAAACCCGGGACGTCTCCAACATCGAGTACTTCGGCGACCCGATCTACACCTACTCGCTCAAGCAGGGAATCGCAGATGGCTTCCTGGCGCCCTACAAGGTGGTCCGCATCGGTATCGATAAGGATCTCGAAGGGTGGCGTCCGGAGAAAGGCAAGACCGACAAGTACGGTCAGGAGATTGAAGATCGGGAGTACAACGACCTCGATTTCGATCGGCGTCTGGTCCTCGAGAAACGCACTGAGTTGGTGGCCGCCAAGATCACCGAGTTCCTCAAGGCCACCGACCGCTTCGCCAAGACGATCGTCTTCTGCGCGAACGTTGACCACGCCGAGCGCATGCGCCAGGCGCTGGTGAACGCCAACGCCGATCTTGCCGCTGCCAACAGCAGGTACGTCATGCGGATAACCGGGGATAACGAGGAGGGTAAGGCGCAACTCGACAACTTTATCGATCCGGAGTCCACCTTCCCGGTCATCGTCACCACCTCGCAACTGATGTCGACCGGCGTCGACTCGCAGACCTGCCACCTGATCGTGCTCGACAAGCGCATCAACTCCCCGACCGAGTTCAAGCAGATCATCGGCCGCGGTACGCGCATTAACGAGGACTACAACAAGTTCTTCTTCACCATAATGGACTTCAAGCGGGCCACTGCGCTGTTTGCGGACCCGACCTTCGACGGCGATCCCGTCCAGATCTACGAACCGAAGGCAGATCAATCGCCGGTACCGCCCGACGATGCACCCTTGCCGGAGTCGGAGGACATGTACCCGGACCCCACGGCAGAAGGGGGCGTCGAGCCCAAGCCGTTCGGTATCCACGAGACGCCGGTCAAGTACTACGTCAACGACGTTGAAGTCACCGTCGTTACCGAGCGTGTCCAATACCTCGACGTCGACGGCAAGCTCATCACCGAGTCGCTCAAGGACTACACCCGCAAGGCGGTGCGCAAGGCCTACACATCACTCAATGCCTTCCTGAATGCCTGGCACGACGCCGCCCGCAAGCAGGCCATCGTCGAAGAGCTGGCCGGTCAGGGGGTGTTCCTCGACGAGCTGGCTGAACAGGTCGGCCAAGACCTCGACGCCTTCGATCTCATCTGTCACGTCGCCTTCGATCAACCGCCGCTCACGCGCCGCGAACGAGCCGCGAACGTCCGCAAGCGCAACGTGTTCGCCAAGTATGGCGACAGGGCGCGCGCCGTGCTCGATGCTCTGCTCGAAAAGTACGCTGACGCTGGCTTGAAGAGCGTCGAGTCTCTCGAAATCCTCAAGGTCGATCCGCTAACCACGCTTGGCACACCGGTCGAAATCGTGAACTTCTTTGGTGGCAAGCAGAAGTACCTCGCCGCCATCAGAGAACTCGAAACCCATCTCTACCAGGAAGCCGCCTGACCCATGTCCAACGTCTCCAGTATTGTCAAGTCCATCCAGGACATCATGCGCAAGGACGCCGGAACGTACGGCGACGCCCAGCGCCTCGAACAACTCGGCTGGATGTTCTTCCTCAAGATCTTCGACGACCGCGAAAAGGAACTCGAACTTATTCGCGACAACTACAAGTCGCCGCTGCCGCCGCACCTCCGCTGGTCCACCTGGGCCACTGACGCCGAGGGCATTACCGGCGATGCCCTGCTCGACTTCGTCAACAACACCCTTCTGCCCAAACTGAAGTCGCTGACCGGTGGCGCAGACAAGATTGCCGGCCTCATCCGCATGACCTTCGAAGATGCCAACAACTACATGAAGAACGGCACACTCATGCGGCAGGTCATCAACAAGGTCAACGGCATCGACTTCAACGCCTCCGATGACCGCCACATGTTCGGCGACATCTACGAGAAGCTCCTCAAGGACCTGCAGTCGGCCGGTAACGCGGGTGAGTTCTACACCCCGCGCGCCGTCACCCAGTTCATCGTCGAGCAGGTCGACCCCAGGCTCGGCGAGAGCATCCTCGACCCGGCCTGCGGCACCGGAGGCTTCCTCGTCTGCGCCATCGAGCACCTGCGCAAACAGGCGAAGACCGAGGTCGACGAACGCACCATCCAGGACTGCTTCGCCGGCATCGAGAAGAAGCACCTCCCGCACGTCCTGTGCATGACGAATCTCCTCCTGCACGGCATTGATGTCCCCTCAAATGTGCGGCACGACAACACTCTTGCCCGGCCGCTGCGCGACTGGTCGCCCAAGGAGCGCGTGGTCGTCATTGTCACCAACCCGCCCTTCGGCGGCATGGAGGAGGACGGCATCGAGTCCAACTACCCCGCCGAGTTCCGCACCCGCGAGACCGCCGATCTCTTTCTCGTGCTCCTCATGAAGATCCTCAAGCCCGGTGGCCGCGCCGGACTCGTGCTGCCCGACGGCACCCTCTTCGGCGAAGGCGTCAAGACCCGCATCAAGGAAGCCCTCCTCACCGAGTGCAACCTTCACACCATCGTCCGCCTGCCCAACGGCGTCTTCAATCCCTACACCGGCATCCGCACCAATCTCCTCTTCTTCACCAAAGGTGCGCCCACCACCCACGTCTGGTATTACGAGCACCCCTATCCGCCCGGCGCCAAAAGCTACAACAAGGGCAAACCCATCCGCATCGAGGAGTTCGAGGCCGAGCGCGCCTGGTGGGGCGAGGAAAAAGACGGCTTCAAGTCCCGCGTGGAAAACGAGCAAGCCTGGCGCGTCTCCATCGACACCATCAAGGCCGGCAACTTCAACCTCGACCTCAAGAACCCGCACAACCCCGACACCGGCCCCGGCGACGTGGACCACCTCCTGCCCGAATACGAAAAGCTCCTCGCCCAGATCGCCGCCACCCGCGCCGCGCTGAAACAGGAACTCCACCAAGCCCTCACCGCCACCGCCGGGACTGCTGAATGAAGCTGGAAACGTTTTTTGAGAAGTTCGACCAGTTCGCCGACGCGCCCGATGCGGTGGCGAAGATGCGCGAGCTGATTCTCGACTTCGCAATAGGTGGCCGCCTCCTGAGAACCTCCGAAAGTGCGGAGCTCGAGGCCAACGGCGGATGGCCAAAACAAACTCTCGGGAGCATCGCATCGTTGATTACGAAGGGATCAACGCCGACCTCCTACGGTCACCAATATGAGGCATCAGGGATTCCTTTCGTAAAGGTGGAGAACATCGCGGATGGAGTCATCAATCGTTCCTCGATGGAGCAGTTCATCTCAGAAGCCACGCATGAGTTTCTGAAGCGATCCCAATTGGAAAGTGGCGACATCCTTTTTTCCATCGCGGGAACAATCGGGAAGACCTGCGTCGTTGGCTCTGGAGACGTGCCCGCGAACACCAATCAGGCGTTGGCGATAATCCGAGGCTTTAGCGCGTCATTCGAGATCCCGTTTTTAAAAATGCAGTTGGATTCGTTCGTTGCGAACAAGGTGAAGGCAAAAGCTCGGGGAGGCGCGATGCCCAACGTTTCTCTCGGCGACCTTCGCGACCTATTGGTCGTCGTCCCACCGCTCGCCGAGCAGAAGCGAATCGTGGCGAAGGTGGATGAGTTGATGGCGTTGTGTGATCGGCTGGTCTTGCAGCAGCAGGAACGGGAGACGCGGCACGCCGCGCTCGCCCGCGCGTCGCTGGCCCGCTTTGCCGACGCGCCCACCCCGGCCAACCTCCCGTTCCTCTTCCACCCGTCCTACGCCATCCCCCCCGCCGACCTCCGCAAATCCATCCTCACCCTCGCCGTCCAAGGTTTGCTTGTGCCGCATGATCCTGAATCGGCCGACTGGGAAACACGAAAGCTGAAGGAACTGACCACGAAGATCGGAAGCGGCTCCACTCCGTCGGGCGGGAAGGAATCCTACCAAGAATCCGGAGTGCCATTGATTCGGTCGATGAATGTCCACTTCGGCGGATTTGTGCGGCATGGCCTCGCGTTCTTGAACGCTGAGCAGGCCGAAAAGCTCAAAAACGTGACCGTCAAAGCTGACGATGTATTGCTGAACATCACAGGTGCCTCGATTGGCCGTGTAGCCACTGCGCCGAAAGACATGGAAGGCGCGAGAGTCAACCAGCACGTCTGCATCCTTCGACCGAGTGCAGAAATCATTCCCCCATTCCTGGAATTGTTTCTCGCGAGTCCGGTTGTCCAAAACTTGATTGACGATGTTCAAGTCGGAGCAACGCGCGAGGCGTTAACCAAAGCGATGATCGAACAATTCGAGATTCCAGTCCCTTCCCTCGCCGAACAACGCCGGATCGTGGCCAAAGTGGAGCAACTGATGGCCTTGGTGGACGCGTTGGAAACGCAGCTCGCCTCCTCCCGCGCCACCGCCGCGAACCTCCTCTCTGCCCTCGTCGCCGAACTCACCACCCAAACATAACACCGGAGAACCATTGCCATGCCGCTCTACGAAATGACTCCAGACGCCTTCCACCCGCTCAGCCAATCGTCGTTTGCCGACCTCAAGGTGCGCGAGCGCGATGACCTCCAGCGATTGTTGCGCACGCAAATCGACGTGCTGGGCGATGATCTCTATGTGCTCTCGGAGGAGTTCGGCGATTGGGACGACAGCCGCCGCCGCATCGACCTGCTCGCCATCGATCCGCAGGCGAATCTCGTCGTGATTGAATTGAAGCGCACCAACGACGGCGGGCACATGGAACTCCAAGCCATCCGCTACGCCAGCATGGTGTCAGCGATGACGTTTTCGAGGGCAGAGCAGATCCATGGCGAATTTCTGACCCGTATCGGCGTACCGGCTGAAGAAGCCCGCACCCGTATGCTCACCTTTCTGGGCTGGGAAGAGCCAGACGAGGAAGCCTTCGCCCCCGATGTGCGCATTGTGCTGGTTTCTGAAGATTTCGGAAAGGAGCTCACCACCGCCGTGCTCTGGCTGCGCGAGCGAGACATCGACATCCGCTGCGTTCGCCTGCGCCCCTACCAAGACGGCGAGAAACGGTTGATCGACGTGCAGCAGATCATCCCTCTCCCCGAGGCCAACGAGTATCAAGTGCAGCATAGGGAAAAAGAGCAGGTGGGCCGTAAGAAGCGGGCGGAACGCTACGACGTGCGGTTGAAATTCTGGGCGGGATTGATCGCCATTGCCCGCAGCCGCAAGACGCGGCACGCCAACATAAAGCCTGGCTCTCACAGTTGGCTGGGGGCAAGCTCTGGCATTCGCGGCCTCGGACTCAACTACGCCATCGTCCAGGAATACGGCATCGCTGAACTCTACATTGACCGGGGCGAGGCCACTGAAAACAAACGTATTTTCGACCAGCTCCACGCCCACAAAGACGAAATCGAAAAGGCGTTCGGCGGGCCGCTTTCATGGGAACGTCTCGACACCAAGCGCGCCTGCCGCATCAAACACGTGATTGAGCGAGGCGGCTACCGCAGTCCGGAGTCGCAATGGCCGGAGATTCAGTCGGAGATGGTCGAGACAATGACCAAGCTGGAGGCAGCGCTGAAACCGGGATTGGCATCCCTCGGATTTTAACGATGGCATAAGCCGTGTAAATAGGGACAGCGACGAATGGCGCTAGTTTAAGCTGTCGCCGCACAATAGCTGTTCCGGTTTAGTCAATGTTTTCACCTATTTTTTTCATGCAAATAATCCTTAAACTAGCGCCATTCGGGACAGCGACCATTTAAGTTCATGCTTATTGAGTTAACTCCGAAACGATTCGTTCGCGTAAATCTGCGTCCTGGTCTCCTCTGACGCCGCAAGAGTCGCCGTGAGATGAAACAAGAGAACGCAGCTCTCTGGGAGCCCAGGGGCCTTCCCTGGCCATGGGAATGCCCCTCAGGCCCATTGCAGGGGCCGGTGAAGCGTTCGGAGTCAACCGGATAAGCATGTTTAAGTTTGATACACAAAGAGGATGTGCCTAGCAAATCGTTCCAGCGTATGGGGTGCACGACATAAAAGTGAGGCTGCTTAGGGAGTTGCAGTGGGCGCGGGCTTGGGGTATAATTCTGACAGTCTTATTAACTGTCAGAAAGGAGGCCCCATGGGACCATCTACTCCGCCGATTGATGCACTCTCAAGGCAACGTGATGCACTGCGGGCGCAACTCGTCTCCGTAGGGGATATGCGGCCCGGCTCTCTGGTGGCGCGCTATCGCAAGTGTGGCAAGCCCTCCTGCCGATGTGCGGGTCAGGGCGAGCGAGGGCATGGCCCCAGCTGGTCCTTGACCCATGCGGTGGAGGGCAAGACCCGGACCAAGATTATCCCGGCCGCGGCGGTGTCGCAGACCCTGGAGCAGATTACAGCATATCGTCGGTTTCGTCGCCTGATCCGTGAGTTGGTCGATGTCAGCGAAAAACTGTGTAACGATCAGCTTAAAGCCCCCCAGGCGGCCGAACCCTCGGCGGCCAAAAAGGGGGCTTCAAAAGCGCCTTCGTTGCCGAGATCGAAGCCGAGGTCGACGCGCTGATCGGTCCGGGCACGGCCGAGGGGATCGACTTCGAGGCGATCGAGACGGCGGTACGCCGACAGGCGCTCGGGGTCGCCTGTCGCGCGGTGGAGGGGCGCCTCAACGCCGACGAATCCGACCACGCCGGCCCGCAGCTTGCGTGTGGGTGTGGTGCAGCGGCCCGCTATGCCGGCCGCCACGCCAAGACGATCACCACGGCGCT
>NZ_NVQC01000025.1 GCF_003044035.1 Candidatus Methylomirabilis limnetica | reverse complement strand
GTGCTCGGGTGTGGCCATCGAAGAACATCTCCTGTCGCTCGTACGGATAGGCCCGCACAAAGGGCATGCCCGAATAGCGCGATCGCATACAGAAGAGCTTGACCTGCCGCTCCTCTCCTGCCATGCGGACCCAGGCAGCTCCCCAGTCGACTTCCGCCTCCTGCGCGAGCTCCGGGTCTAAGGGGATGACCGCTGTGACTGTCGGCCATCCCAGCCGAGCCTTCTGCTCCCGCACCCATCGTCTAACTGTCGACTCCGCACCCGGAAAGGCATACTCTTCGACCAGTCGGGTCCAGATCCGGTGCGCCGTGTGGCGATGCTTCTTGGGGGTCTCCTGATCCGTGCGGAGCCAGCCCTCGATGATGGCGGCGACCGAGTCCATCACCCGGGAGGCCGGTTCGTGCCTCCTCCGGTACTTAGGCTCCCAGCCAGCTAGAACCTTGCGGATCGTTTTGCGTGTATGCCCAGTCTCCCGCGCGATCTGACGAATACTCTTCTGATACACCCGAGCGGCCGTCCTGATGAGCTCGTACTGATCCATCCCTAGCACTCCTCTCCCTCCCTGTCTCTGGTGTGGTCTTGCTCGAACACACGAGAAACAGCGAGCGTATCAGAGTGGGCTCCTTTTGCTCGATCATTGCCGTGTTAGGTGGGTCCCTTTTACTCTAGCGAAATCATTCAGCTTTTGCGCGAGGTCTTGGCGAAAAAGGTCGAGAAGATGGGCTCCGGTTTGCCGGCCCCGCATTTCGGGCATTTCAATCGCTTGGTCCCCCGCTCTTTGATGCCCATCGTCAGTGAGAATTTCTTGCTACACTCCACACACTTGAAATCATAGCTCGGCATCGGTCTCCCCTTCTGTTCGTACGGTTATCGTTAGAAAGATCCTGTTAGAGACCAGACTGCACAACTCGGCGGAATGGCCGGTGATCGGAAACGATGCTGCTTTCAACAGAAAAACGCTGACATTATAGGGCGAGTAGTGCGAAGAAAGCAATGCGGAAATCCGAACCTCCGAACCCGACAATAGCGATGAAGAGCACCAGCCGTTCAGAGGTCCTTGACTTAGTTCACTACATGATTTACAATATGACCATGATCAAGCTCAATATACACGAAGCGAAGACACATCTTTCGGAGTACCTGGCCAAGGTGGAGGCGGGTGAGACCGTCCTACTGTGCAGGCGCAATACCCCCGTTGCAGAGATCCGCGCCCTTCCACAACGACTGAAAGAGCCGCGGCCCATTGGACTGGCAAAAGGGGCCTTTCAGATATCCAAGAGCTTCTTCGAACCTCTACCGGATGAGGTTCTTGCCGCCTTCGAAGGTCGCGATCTGTGAGGTTGCTGCTCGACACCTGTACGTTCCTGTGGATCATCTTAGATAGCCCTGAACTGTCCCCGGGAGCGCGTGAGCTTTTCTCCGATCAAGGCAACGAGGTATTCCTGAGTGTGGCCTCCACGTGGGAGATCATAGTCAAGCATCGGCTAGGGCGATTGCCGTTACCGGAGCAACCGCATCTGTTCCTACCCAGGCAGAGACGGCAACACGGAGTACACTCACTGCCGATCGAGGAGGAGGCGGTGTTGCAACTCACGCGCTTGCCCGATTATCACCGTGACCCCTTTGACCGGATACTCATCTGCCAGGCGATCGCCCACGGCCTTGTCCTCCTGACACCCGATTCCGCTGTCACGCAGTACCCCGTGCGAACGGCGTGGTGATCCAATGCGCACAGCTCGTGCAGTGTCAAATGGGATTAGCTTAGCGTGGAGCCTGTCCCATAAACTCCCGTTCACCCTTCGACACGCTCAGGGCGAACGGTATAGGCATTGAAAAGATTGATGTTTTCCGTTCTGCTGAGCCTGTCGAAGCATGAGCCCGTCGAAGCACAACAAGGGGTTTGCAGGACAGGCTCCGTGTTGCGTCGCTTTACCTTCTATGATAAAGTAAAGCGAATATCAATCTCTGGAGGAACCAATGCCTTTTATCAAACTCTCGACAAAAAACCAGATTGTCCTTCCCAAAGAAGCGCGCGAGGCCATGGGGGTCAAGGGGGGCGATGAACTCGTGGTTGTCGTCAAAGGAGGGATTACCATCCTGTTGCCCACACCCAAAAGTTACACAAAGGCTCTTGCGGGAAAGGGCCGCGGACTCTACTCTTCCGATTACCTGTCAAAGGAACGCCGTGCGTGGTAAGCGCCCAGCGTCTCGAGGGCTTCCTGCGAAGGCACCCCAGGGTCGGGCTGGACTCAAATCTCCTGATCTACCTCATCGAGGAACACCCGGAGTATCATCGATTAGCGGAGAAGATACTCAGATCGATTGAAGCGGGACGCAATACCGGGATTTGTTCCACGCTCTCTCTTCTTGAGGTCCTGGTACAACCCTACCGAGAGAACAATGACGAGCTTGTCAATCAGTTCTATGTCCTCCTCACAACGTACCCTCACCTCCAATGGATCGAATTATCGATCGGGATCGCTGACCTGGGTGCCCAGCTTCGCGCCAAATACCAACTGAAAACACCTGATGCCATCCTGGTGGCAACCTCCATCGAAGCGGGCGCTACCGGTTTTATAGGGAACGATAGTCAGCTCAAACGGATCTCTGAGCTGGATATTCTGGTGTTAAGTGATGATTAGATCCTGCTTCTGGAAGGGTTGGGTGGGCTCAAGAAATCAAGCGGGCGACGACGTCAAGCAGCATCGGAGAGACCTGGGGCGGGGCCGGTCGGCCTCACGACGGCCGCAGCGGCAAGGTGACAGTGAAGGTGCTTCCCTGACCTTCTCCGGGAGAGGTGGCGGTCACGGACCCTCCGTGGAGATCGACCAGGCGTTTGGCCATGGCAAGACCCAGGCCAGTCCCCTGCTGCGGCTTTGCGAAGGAACTGTCTAACCGTGTAAACTCTTGGAAGAGCCGACCCAGATCCTCAGCCTTAATCCCGATGCCGGTATCCGAGACGGTAATTTCTACGAAATCACCGGGGTCGAGGGTATAGGGTTGAGGGTCTAGGGTTTCGGGTTGTGAACGCGAAACTATCTTCGCAGTGACAGTAATGGAACCGCCCGCTGGGGTGAATTTCACGGCGTTGCCTAAGAGGTTGTGCAGAATCTGCTTAAAGCGGAGCGGGTCAGCCACCAGGCTGTCCGGCGCCTGTTCCAGCCGCAGCGCAAGCGCCACACCCTTCGCGTCCGCCTGAACCCGAAACTGTTCGAGGGCGGCCGTCACCACGCCCTCCTCCCGAGGCAGCTTGAGACTCGCCGCACCGTCCAGCCCCATCCCGCTGCCCCGCCTTGACTAGATATTCATTCGAATAATCCACCGTCGCAGTGAATGTCAACCGCACGTTGTCCGGGTTGGCCTGGAAAATGCGCCTGCGAGTACTGCAGTCCCGGATAGCTATTATACCCCTGCTCCACCGGCAGGCTCCGGGGCCTCCGACAGCCCGCCCAGCTCGACCAGCTCGATGAATGGCTCAGCCACGCCTGGATCACGCCAGCCGCGTGCCACCTCATCCCGCAGGGTATCGCACGCGGTTTGTAGCGACCAGGCAGGCTTGTATGGTCGCGCGGACCTCAGCGCATCGAAGATGTTAGCGACCTGCAGGATTCTCGCCGTGAGAGGGATCGCCTCGCCCGCAAGGCCATCAGGGTAACCGCTCCCGTCCCATCGCTCATGGTGATGGCGGATGATCGGCAGAACTCGCTGTAATGATCGTAGCGACTGGCAGATTCGCTCGCCGATCACCGTATGCTCGCGCATGATCACCCACTCCACCTCGCTGAGGCCGCTGGGTTTCAACAGAATCGCATCCGGGATCCCAATCTTCCCCAGATCGTGCAGGGTCCCGCCTCTGTCCAGGGCTGTCAGCTCCTCCGGTGGCAGGCCAAGCTTCCGTCCAAGGGCGACCGAGTAGGCCGCCAGTCGCTCGCAGTGTCCCTGGGTGTACGGGTCCTTTGCCTCTACGGTTCGGCCCAGCGCGAGCAACATGGCCTCGGCGTGCTCCAACTCGTCGGTAAACTTCTTGAGCCTGAGCAGCGAGCGGACGCGGGCCTTCAACTCCGCCCGACTGAACGGCTTTGTGATGAAGTCATCAGCCCCCGCCTCGATCCCTCGGATCCGGGCTTCTTCCGCCGCTAGAGCCGTGAGCAAGACGATCGGTATCAAGCGGGTCGGCGGCTCCTGTTTCAGGCGGCGGCAGACCTCGTAGGAAGGATCATTGAACTTCGCCCGGTCCTTGAAGCGATAGCCGCACACCTCGCAGGTTGGGGGATGGATCTGGAGGCGAGAGGGCCTTGGGACAGAGCGGGCGATATGCTCGAGGAGTACCTGCGCCTGAAAATCCTTACGTGCATGCTCCCGGAGATCTAAAAAGACTGAAAATCTACCCACTCGTTTGGGAGAAGAGCCTATATTTTATACGTTAGACTGATACCGAACAGATGAATATCTGTATTATACCTTCCGTTGGCGTTGTTGAAAGGATTCAATGGATCAGCAACCGTATTGTTTTTACTCCTCCCCTCCAGCAATTGATAACCATATGATAGGTCAATTCTCATGTTCTTATATTTTACATTTGTTCCAACGGTGAAAAGGTGTGTAGTCGCATCTGGGACAATAGGGTCAAATGTCTTATCAGGTACTGGATTTCCTCCATATAAGTATCCGGCAAGCAATGCAACCGTGTCATTCAGTTGATATTTTACCCCAAGATTTGCAGAGTACGTATCATGCCAGTTTTTTTCTGTGATGGACGTGGTACTGCCTAAAACAGGTTTATCGAGGTTGATCCTTAATTCTTTGAATGATGACCAGCCTTCCCATCTCATACCAGTTTCTAGCGTCAGTCGATTAAAACCTTTGTAAGCGACGCCAGCCTGGACTACTCGTGGAAGCGTAATATGTGAATTGCCGGAAGTATTTGGAAATAGAGCTCCGAGTGAGGGGCTCGGAAGAGTAAAGGTGGAATCACCATCAATGTCCACTTTGATTTCGCTTCTGTATGAGGCGCCGAACGAAATGTCTTTATTGACGTCATACAGAATTCCAAAATTATATCCAACACCATGTCCATCACCCTTAAATTTTTGTCTACCGTCCGGAAGGCCGGCAGGAAGGCCAAGACTAGGGACAGCGCTCGCCAAGCCCGACAGGTTTAGACTCTTTTTTAACGTTGTGTCAAGGAGAAGGAAATCCACCCCTGCAGCAAATGTAAAATCAGGTGTTACCTTGTATGAAACTACGGGATTGATATTAAAAGTTATCATTTCTGAGTCGGTTGCTATGTATCTTCCTTCCCAGCTATTACCCCAGTTAATCCCTAGTCCGAAAGGACTAAAGACACCCAAACCCGCGCTGATCTTATCATTGAACTTATGGGTAACAAAAACTGTGGGTGGGTAAAACACCTGACTTTCTGTTCGAAATGAATTTCCCGTTGCAGCACTTTTAAATTCCTGCGAAGGGAAGAGCAGGGTTGTTCCTAGTTCTATTTGTGTTCCTTCGAGTTTATTAATCAATGCGGGATTGAAGAAAATCGCCGAGGGGTCATCTGCGTGCGCAATTACAGCATCTGCCTGACCTAAAGCCGATGCACCCTGTGTAAAGATTGCAAAGCCAGAGCCATAAGCATTTGAGGTAGTACAAAAGACAAAGAATATAAGTACATAAACAGCTATTCCTCTCCATAATACTTTTTGATTCATAGTAAAACGCCCTCTCTTAGCGTCCGTCTTCGTTTTCATGTTGGGAGTCAATCCCATCCTTAGTGATAATGCGCAACGACCTCCCATGCTTCTCACTCCGCCTTCTCGTATCGTCCATATCGGGGTAAGCTATAGAACATTGAGCCTCTTCATCATCATGCCTATGGTGAAATAAATTCTCCATATATTTGAAGTATTGATCACCATATTGTGTATTCAACATCCATAGGGTATGTATTTTTTCATAGGCTACGGAGTGGCTTTGCGCATAGCTAACGGGATACAATAAAACAGGAATTTCATCCTGCTGCTCATAATATTTTGATAGCATGGAGAGGCAGATATAAATTATGTTAACGGGGAGATCTTTAGCGTCCAGGATAATAACGTGGAAGCAATTCGTCAGGTTAGACAGGTTCAAGCCGATATCAGAGACATTTACCGCTATAACTGCCCTTAGAACATCATTTTTCTTCAAAGAAAAAAGAATCCTTTCCCTTTTGAAACCAAGCTTGTTAAATTCTTTACTGAGATTATCATTATCAATCATTTCCGGCGTTAAATCCAGGGCTTGAAGCATCAGACCTCCGGATTCATATTCATAAAAAGTTTCCAGCTCTAAAAGGTCTTCGGGCTGGGTTTTAGTTAATGTCAATGCTTCCGGTAGATCAGGTTGTGTGCCAGCTCTTGGAAAACAGAAATAGACAAAGGAATCAACGGAACATGCCTTTGGATTATTGATTTCTCTGGCACACCCTCCAAACACACGCATAGGAAACTTATTATCTGGTCTGAAATAACAACCGACAAAATTCATGTGTGCTGAATAGAGACGGTGAAAATCGTTTATATAACGTTCAACCTGCCTCATCACAACAAGTCCGGTATTGCCATGTCCTGATCTGAGGGAGGCATGGTTGTGAAGTAGCCATGTCTCTTCATAAAAACGGATTATCGATACATGCGCTTGAATTATACCTTTATCTTGGCATACGAAATGTCTGGCTATATGGGGATTTTCGACATAAAGCTTCTCATAAGTTGCTTTAAACTTTTCCTTGTCAGCGGACATAAGAGCATATTTTTTAGGATAGATAAAGCCTGTCTCGAAAAAGAACTTCCACAGCGCATCTATGTCCACCCTGTTGCAAACAAAGGCCTTTTTATTTTCCGCCTGCTGTAAATAACTCGAAAGTCTTACTTGTTCTTGGATGTCCATATCTAAAACGGTCATTCCACATTTCGCGAGAGTTTTGCAATCGTTGGCTGTATGAACATTTCTATTAACAACCTGGGACTTGCATCTGATTTTAAAATCATAGCCTATTTCTATGTACAGTTCCGGGATAATCATTCCGACCAAAAGCACAGCATTGTCTATGTCTTCCTCAACAGAAAAACCAGAACCTGTCAGATCTTCAACTTCCATGTTGATAAGTTTCTGAGTAAAAGGATGTATAAAGTTAATATTTGGTGAGGGTGATAATTTGTGTCGAGAGCTTCGAAACTCTTTTGTCTTAAATCTGCGTATCTGATCGTTTACAGGTTCTACTATAAAGACGCTCTTTTTTTGGCCATACGTTTGTCGGATTATCCTGCATTCTCCTGAATACAGGATATCCTGTTTATTTTTGAATGTAACATATACCGTATCTTCAGGATTAACCCAATGAAATGGTTGGGATGGCTCAGTTGATACTTCTATACAGAACGAGACAGCGCTAAAGTTCAAAAGAGTTCCGTAAAATATTACACTGTTTTGAATGAGATCAACCTGAATACCCTTGCATAAATGCCTTCTTACCTTGCGATAGCTAAGCTCGTAACAAATTTCAGGGAGGCTGAAGCTAATTCCTTCCTCACTTATTTCCTTTAAGGCAGCTTCAACAAGAATAAGCGCTAGATCATCTGTAAGTAGAAAATTTAGAAATTTGTAAGAACTCAATTTCTGTTTTAGTCCTGCTGGTTCAATCCACAAACATTCCAAACTATTTTCAAGACATGGCTGTGGATTGGCTTGAAGAGATAGGACAGTATCATACTTTAGGTGTTTGAAATTTATAAGTATTGTGCCAGTTTGAAAATTAATATGGTTCAGGGTGTTTCTTAGGCGTTTTCTGGAGATCTTCTTTCTTTCTTCCAGTCCCTTATCTGGGTCGGTATAGTAGGAAAGCTTAGCAATTCTTTGGAGTTTATCCATTGCCACCTCTGATCAGGGTTGATTGTTTTATTTGATAAGGCATTGCTTTTGATGGCTTTAAGTGTAGTAAGGCTGTTTTTAGTTGTCAATAGTTATTTTACATGGTATTATTTTGTATAGATATTGTACATCGAAAAGCAGGGGATGGTAAGTAGTGATATAATCACAAAAATATTTCCGGTATCGATCTAAACCACCTGAGAGCATAAAGGATGGGGGGTTATGGAATACTTAATGGAAAATGAAGAAGAGGCTTTCCGTCTGGATATTAAAACAAATAGTAGAGTTGTTGAGCAGCAAGCTCTTTGGGCTGGTATTAAGCCAGGTATGCACGTTGCTGATATGTGCTGTGGTTCAGGAAAAGTAACTTCTATATTACATAAATTAGTTCAACCTGGTGGAGTGGCAATCGGATTCGATGGTTCAGAAAAGAGAATTGAATATGCTAAAGAACGCTATAACGATAAAGGGATAACATTTAGGCGTAGAGATATACGAAAGTCCCTTGGCGGTGAGGAGATGTTTGACTTTGTCTGGATGCGTTTTGCTTTAGAGTATTACCTTTCTAGCAGTTTTGACATCGTTAAAAATGTAACTAAGCTTATAAAGCCAGGTGGTATTTTGTGCCTGGTTGATTTAGACCATAATTGTTTAAGCCATTTTGGCATTTCACCAAGGCTGGAAAGAACCATTTTTGCCGTTATAAAATATTTAGAGGAAAATGCAGACTTCGATCCGTATGTAGGGAGAAAACTTTATTCTTTCCTGTATGATCTTGGCTATCAGGATATAAACATGGATGTTACCGCTCATCACCTGATATTTGGGGAATTAAACGACATTGATGCCTACAACTGGACAAAGAAGTTTGAAGTTATCTCAAAGAAGGTAAATTTCAATTTTGAAGAATATGATGGAGGATACGAAGAGTTTTTAGGGGAATTTAATAGATTTTTTATCGATCCGAGAAGATTTACTTACACGCCAGTAATTTGTTGCAGGGGACGTAAGCCTGTTGCTTGATTTAAATCTGTCAACTATTTGATTAAGTCTTTAACCTCCCGTTATAATATCTAATAAAAGCATCAACAATATTTTTGTCATAACTTTTTCCTACCTCCTCATTGAGTAGTTGAAACGCTACATCGATGGGCATCGGGTCCCTGTAATGACGTTTTGCTGTTATAGCTTCGAAAAAGTCAGCTACACCAATTATCCTAGCACCCAGAGGAATATCTTCTCCCTTCTGTCCCTTTGGGTAACCACTGCCATCAATTTTTTCATGGTGTGATCCCGCAATATTAGGAATCTCCCCATAAACGCCTTCAAAGTGTACCCGTTCCAATATTTTCTTGGTTTTGTCCGCATGAGTTTCTATTGCCTTACGCTCTTCTGGATCCAGTTTGCCTGGTTTCATTAAGATAGAATCTTTAATACCTATCTTGCCATAATCATGCAGTGATGAGGCAATACGAATGATTTCTCGGTCTTCCTTCGGTATGTCTAATTCGTGACATATTCCCATGGCGTATTCTGTAACCTTTTCGGAATGACCTGCTGTCAGTGGGTCTCGAGCATCAATGCTAGCCGCTAAGACGTGTATTATCGATTCAAATTGTCGTTCTTTGGCTTCCAGGAGTAAGCAGTTATGAATGCTCATCCCAATTTCAGGCGCAACGCCCATAAGCAAACTAATATCACTCTGGACCAACGGTTTTTTTGTCTTTGTATTGTCTACGGCAAGAATTCCCAGGGACTCTCCTTCGTAGATTATTGGACAACAGATAAAGGATAATGCCCCCATTTTTTTTGCAAATTCCAGGCTGTGAGATGAAAGGTGGGCCTCTATCTCTTGTAAATCATTTATTAAAAATGGTTTCTTTTCACGAAAAGAGACAACAAACAGCCCCTTTGACTCAGTCATATTTAAGTGAAACTGAGTGTTCTTCAAAACGTTTAATTGCTCGGGAGTATAACCAAAACCTGCGCGGAATAATAACAGGGACTTGTCTTCATTTGTTAAAAGAATCACGCCACGATCATAACAAAGGCGGACCTCCAAGACTTTCATAGCATTAGATAAAATGATATCGATGTCCATTTGTTTGCTAAGAGATAGTGCAATTTCACTTAGCATTAGGGAATTGTTATAATTTACGTCAACCTGTTCCATGAGCTCATCGGACGAAACCTTGAGGTTGTCTATGGCTGTATTTAATTCCTTTTTTTCGATAATTGCAGCATAGAGAGTTAATGAAAGAACAACAAAAACAGAAAATGGTACAATTGTTATCAGCGTAGACAAAGAATACATGAAAGAAGCACCGAGACTTACGGCGAGAAAAAACAGGGCAGCATAATTTCTGATTTTTTTACAGAAGGAGAAATACGATTGTTTCCATGAAATAATATAATGACAAACTTTCCCACCCTTGAAGACACATTCAGGATGTCTGATTTCAGGGAGACTATAGTTAAATGCTAAGGCAATGGCTTCAAAATACCCGATTCTGTTATCACATTGAAATTGTTTTTCGTGGACGCCTTTTAGCGGCGTGACAGTAATTTCAATTCCATTAGAGGTTTTTATTTTTGATTCATAAATTGACGATTTGGCCAATTTAGGGGCATATTTTCCTATTAGTTGATAAGCTTTTGCAGGGCCAACAAACCCCAACATATACTGTCTCATTACTCCCAGGGACTCGGATGATGCCGCGTATCTTCCAGCTTCCCTTGCTATGTTTTTATTTTTAGTTAGCTTTTCCAGCCTTTCATAAAACAGGTCTATCTGTTTCTGAGTAAACCAGTGGCCTTCGTCTATAACCTGATATGACTCAATCTTTGCGTAGCTTAATAATTCACTGATATTTACGTAATCATATTTTTGTTTAACAAACTTTATATAGGTATCTATTACCCTACTATTATATAGAGGGTTATCGACGGTCAATTTCATTTCCTCCTGTAAAAGCTCAGAGGCATAACCTCTACCCGCCCGCTCGGTCAACCCGCCCGCGATGGCGTCCTTGGTCGCCATGATCAGCGCCTCCCGCACTCCGCTATGGAGGTAGATGCCATCGAGGAACCCTTCCAACCCGAGCGCTCGCTTTTTTTGCGCAGGGTGTACTCCACGGTCAACTCGGCCAGAGTATTCTCCGTTTGCGCCAGCTCTGCCGCGAGTTAGGCATATTCTCTGTCCGCCTGGGGATCTGCCCCAGGCCTTCGGCGGCTCCCATTGAGCGCCGTAAGGGCTGCCAGCTCCACCAACATCTCGATCCGCCGGAGGTCGTTCAGGTGGAGCCAATACCGCCGCAGGATCTCTCCCGCGTTGGCGTTCTTCCAGCACATCTCTATGTATACCTCCAGCTTCCGCGTTGCCGTCATTCGCTTCTTGCCTTCAACCATGCCTCTTGCCTCCTCTCAACTGGGTCTTTATTCTACCCCTATTGAGCGGACATTCTCAAGCTAACCTGACCTTTGATTTGATTTTTATGATTGTGGTGTATTGATAATGTATTACATTTGCTGGCTAGGGTATAGTAAGGCTGTTTGTTTCTATCAGTAATCATTGTGCAATGATATTATACATCTAATCGCAGTATATTACGATGATTTTTGCTAAGATAGATGTATATGACTGCTCTTTTAAGTAATAAGCTCATCTTGTGGTCTAATCACCCGGTAAGAGGGCATTTATGAGCGCCATGCAGACAGGCCTCTCCTGCACGCCTGTGTTTCACGATGCGTCACGACTGCATGTCTTCATCCCGGGTGTAGTCGGGGTCGCCGTAGAGAGTCTCCACATGCGTGTGAAGCTTTCGATCGACAGCGGTGTAGTCCCGGATGGCGGGGCGTGAGCGTGTGGTGGCGGTCTTACGCTTGCCAGCCAAAGTCCCAGAGGAGTGAGGAGAACCCGGATCACCGACGGGTCCTTGATGACGCCTCCCCGCGGCAAGCTGATGGGTATCCAACGGCGCTGGCCGCATACCTTCAGGGCAGACGGATGAGTTGCATACGAAGCCAGGAGTACACCTTCTGCCATATCGAGATCACACGGACGCGGCAAGCCGCGGGGTATCGACCCTTAACGAAATGAACGCATCAGTTAATTAAATATACAATGAGAAAAGTGGTTAGAAAAAAGCAGAGGACGCACTGCGGTTGTTGGCCGCGCATGTAGCTCAAAAATCTGGAATGGAAGCTTCGCCTCCAGGTAAAGCCTTTTTAAAATTTTCCACCTGCTCGGCTTTCAGATCGTGAAACTGCAGGCCATATTCGTAGCGGTTCGACTCCAGTTTTCGGATCCAGGCGACCTTCCCGACAACGATGACGCCCTGAAGCTCGGGGAGCTTGATGTGGAGCAATAATTTGTCGTCCAGGGAAAACACTTGCGCCATTTCAAATCTGACGCCGCCGAGTGAGACGTCCTGAGCGTAAGCCTCGTGAATCTCAGGGGTGGTGAAGGTCTGCTCCAGCGGCTGGTAGCTGATCTGCCAGGTTTGGGGATGGCGTTTGCCATGGCGACGTTCCTGGGAACTTTTGACGATGCAATCTTTTCCGGAAAACTTGGCTTGATAAAGCGAGACATCGGCACCCTTGAGCAAGGTCACCGCCTCGCTGCCATCGGCGGGAAAGGTGGCGATCCCGCCACTGAAGGTGATGTGATGGCGATACAAAAAATCGTTTTCTGCCAAGGCGGCCCGCACCCGCTCCCCGTAGTGAAGCGCGCCGCTCGCGGTGGTGCCCGGCAGCAAGACGATAAACTCTTCGCCCCCGTAGCGGCAGACGGTATCTTCTTCCCGGCTGAGCTGTTTCAGCACTGCGGCGAGATCCTTGAGCACCTTATCCCCGAAGAGGTGGCCGTGCACGTCGTTGACCTGTTTGAAATTATCCAGGTCGATCATCAGTAACGAGAAATCTGTTTGCCAGCGCGCGGAGCGCTTGATTTCCTTTTCCAGGGCGATATCGAAATAGCGGCGGTTGAAGAGATTGGTGAGGTGGTCTTGCATGGCCATAAAGGTGGCCTGCTGGAACAGATGGATTTCGACGAGGATCGGGTTCTGGAGGAGCTGATTACTATTGAGAAAGTAGTCAAACATCGCCACCCGCAGCCCCACCTTGCGCCGCAGTACCTCATGAAAGTAGTTGTAATTATCGAGTATGCTCACCCAGTGGCGCTGGGCCTCGGCTTCATCAAAGTCCAAGTGGACGAAGAGCGCCAGAAGCCGGGAATAGAGGCAGCCATCGACGCGCTGGAGGAAAATTTCGTTGATCTGCTCAGTGAGGAATTTCCGGTTGAGCGAGTCCTCTGACACTAGCGAGATGACGCGATCTTTGAAAGCTTCGAACTCGGTTAAATTCTCCATAAAGACTAAGCTTCCTGCGGGTGCGCGTTTAACGAAAGGGGTGGCGGTCGCCCCTATCAAGCGGGCAGCCTGGTGAGCGTAACATTGTTTGTTTGTTTGTTTGATTTATTTATTTTGATAAGGCATTGCTTTCGATGGCTGGAAGTATAGGAAGGCTGTTGTTGCTTGTCAACAGATATTGTGCATCGAAAAACAGGGGCTGGCGATGCGGTTGGGTAAGGAAGGTGGATCGGGGACCGCTCTTTTGAGAAATCAGCTCATCTTGTGGTCGAGTCACCCGGCAAGAGGGCATTTGTGAGCACAATACAGACAGACCTCTCCTGCACGCCTTTGTTTCACAATGCGTTATGGCTGTCTGTCTTCATCCCAGGTGTAGTCGGGGTCGCCGTAGATAGTCTCAGCGTGTGTTTGAAGTTGGAGATCGCAAGCGGCGTATTCCCAGATTGGTGTGGCGTGAGCTTTTGGTGGTGGTCTTGTGCTTGCCGGCCAGAGTCCCAGATGATTGAGGAGGTCCCGGATCACCGACGGGTCCTCGATGACACTGATGATCCGCATCGTCCCCTGACATTTCAGTTCAGATGCAGCTTGTTGGCCACGTCCTGCAGGGTGGAGGCCCGGCAGCGTCGTCCCACAAAGAAGGCAAACCGCTTCGTGTAAAAGGTCAAGCCTTCTCCTTTTTCGTATTCGTAGAACAGACCACTTTTTCGCATCACCTCAAACCCAGTAAACCCTTGTCCGGAGCCCACCTTCGACAATTCATTAGGCTCTTGGCAGGAAGGTGTTGGTGGATGTGTCCCTTCCCCCCTGCGAGGGGGAAGGTGAGGATGGGGGGGTGAGCAGAAGGGCTCGCGTTCTCAGGAAGGATCCTCCGGATGCCGAAAGGGCTCTGTGGCGTCGCATCCGGCTACGGCAGATTGACGGGTATCGTTTTCGGCGGCAGCACCCGATGGGCCCGTACATTGTGGATTTCGCCTGTTTGGAACGCAAACTGATCGTTGAAGTGGATGGAGGGCAGCATGCGGCACAGCTCAACTACGATACGGAACGGACCGGCTGGTTGCAGAGCCATGGATATCGTGTCGTTCGGTTTTGGGACCACGATCTGTTACGCCATCCCGTTTCGGTCGTGGAGGAGATCCGACAAGTCTTGACCCCCCACCTCAATCCTCCCCCTCAAGGGGGGAGGAGGTCCAAACTGTAACCCACACTTTCCTGCCATGTGCCATTTATTACCTGATTTTTACCCACTCACTCGGGAGAAGACCCGTAAAACTGGAGGGTGGTCTCCCTGCGATCAGCCGCCCTATGCCTGAAGCGTGTGAGGAGGTTGCCCCCCGCAAAATCGCCCAGGCTGTCGGAGCTGCCCGAGAAGGGGGGGAGGAGGGAGGGAAGCGTGAGCGTCTGGCCGAAATCGCCCTTATAGAGGTCGCCCTGAACTGTCACCGTATCGCGGGTGGAAGGCTCCCAGTCAAGCCGTAAGCCGCCCCGGTATGCCCTCCAATCATCGGCGGCCTCCCGGCCCGGTGGCGGTCACCAGGTTGTCGCGATTAGAATACTTGAAGTAGCCCGGATAGAAGAGATCCTCCCCTACCCGTCCACCGTAGCGCGTCCCTACGACTGCTGATGCGTGACGGTAATGATGGTGTGGATACCGCCGCGGACGTAGAAGTCGGCGACCAGCTTCATGAAGCGGGGCCGGCAAGCCTTGACGAGGTCATCCAGGATCCGGTTCGTGACCGCCTCATGAAAGTGGCCCTCGTTCCGGAAGGACCAGAGGTAGAGTTTGAACGATTTTAACTCGATGCACGACTGGTCAGGAACATAGGTGAGCGTCAGGATCGCGAAGTCAGGCTGGCCGGTCTTCGGGCAGAGGCAGGTAAACTCAGGGCAGGTCATCTGGATCTCGTAATCGCGCCCAGGCTCAGGGTTGGGAAAGATCTCGATCTCTTTTGACGGTTGCGTGGACATGACGTCTGTTCTCCCTTAGTCTTACTTTCTTGCGAGGCTGAATGAACTACCCCGCAGTAAGCTGCAGGGTATCGTCTTCTGTTCTGGCCCGTCATTCCGTGCTTGACACGGAATCCAGTCGGGTCACTCTGGATACCGGCTTCCGCCGGTATGACGAACTCGTGGTAAGCCGCGGGGAATGAACCCCCAGTGGATTCAAAGCGACGTTACGGTACATCTCATCAGACGATCTGGAATCGTTGGGAGCGAAGGTGTTCGTTTTTGCACATTGGGCACCGGGAAGGATCGTTGTACTTCGCCCGGTCCTTGAAGCGATAGCCGCACACCTCGCAGGTTGGGGGATGGATCTGGAGGCGAGAGGGCCTTGGGACAGAGCGGGCGATATGCTCGAGGTCATCGATGATCACCTTTTTTGACACCACGAAGTTCATGGCCAGCTCGTCCAACGTCCACTCGCCCTCCCGGAGCATCGTCATGATCTCCTGCCGCCGCGTCAGTTCCATCTTCCGCCCTCGCCTAAAGCTTCACCGTGTGCCCTACCCTGACCCGTCCCGTTGCCCCCTCACCTTTATCCTCTCCCCCACGGGGGAGAGGAGGTTATGGTTGAGTCCCCTCTCCTCTCTGGGGAGAGGGTCGGGGTGAGGGGAGAGGCCAGGAGCAGGCTTCGCCCGCAACCATGCCCACAGGCGAACCTCATATAACCACGAGACGATCCGAAGCCCGCGGAGATCGTCGAAGTACGAGTAGACGACCGGAGTCACCAGTAGCGTTATTAAGAGGCAGAGGGTCTGGCCGCCGACCACGGCGGTGGCGAGTGAGGCCCTGGAGGCGGAGCCGTCGCCCTTGCCTAAGGCGACCGGCAACATTCCAGCAATGATGGCGAGCGTCGTCATGAGGATCGGCCGAAGCCGCGCCCGGTCGGCCTCCAGTTGCGCCTCGTATCGGGGCTTGCCGCGCGCGCGGAGCACATTCGTAAAGTCCACCTGGAGGATGGCATTCTTCTTAACGACTCCCATGAGAAGGAACAACCCCATGACGCTATAGATATTCAGGGTCTGACCTGCGGCCAGGAGGCTTACAAGACCGAAGGGAATCGACAGAAACATCGAAACCATGATGGTGATCGGGTGGATGAAACTCTCGAACTGGGCTGCGAGGACGATGTAGATGAACATGATGGAGAGGACAAACGCGATCGCGAAGTTGTAGAACGCCTCGGCCATCAACTTGCCGCGGCCAAGGTACGCGGTCGAGTAGCCGGGAGACATCCCTACCGCTTTGATGGCCGCATCGGCCTGGGCGGTCGCCTCCCCCAGCACCATTTGGTGGAGGTTCGCCTGGACCGTGATCTGTCGCTCCTGGGCATAGCGATCGATCTGTGCCGGCGCCCGTCCTGGATTCAGGCTGACGACATTGTTCAGCTTGACCAGCCGGTTGGCAGCGGCCGGCACCGTCAGGGCCGATATGGCGGACGCATCCTTTCGGTAGTCGTCCTTAAGCCGCAGGCGGACGTCGTACTGCTCGCCTCCCTCCCGGTAGAAACCGACCTTCTCCCCACCCACCATCGTCCGGAGAGCGAGCGCGACATCCTCCGCCCTGATCCCCAGGTCCGATGCCTTCTGCCGATCGATCCGGACCTGCACCTCAGGCCGCCGCTGGGCCTGGCTGGTGTCCACATCCACGAACCCAGGGATGGCAGTGAGGCGCTTGATGAGGGCCTGGGCGTAGCCATCTAGCTGCTGCAAATCCGGGCCACGAAGCACGAGATTGAATGGGGTCTGCTTAAAGCCGCCCCCCGAGATCAGGCTGATCTGTTGCGCGCTGATTCTCAGGTCGGGGTAGGCCCTGAACATCTGTCGGACCTCCTGCATGATCGCCTGCTGCGAACGTGTCCGCGCCCTCAGGTGCGTGAGCCCCACATAGATCGAGGCGTCGGTGATGTTGGCGCGGTCCTTCCCTCGCACCCCGATACTGGTGAACAGATGCTCCACCTCCGGGATGGTCTTTAGATCGGCCTCAAGCCGCCGAAGGATCCCGTCGCTCCGGTCGAGTGAGGAGCCGGGCGGCGTCTCAACGATAACCTCGAATTCGCTCATGTCGTCATCGACTACGAAATCCAGCTTCATCTGCCTGCCGATGAGGACGGTTGAGAGCAACAGTGAACCGGCCAGCAGCAGGACAATAGCCCGGTGATTCAGGCACCAGACGAGGAGCCCGTCGTAATTGCGCTCTAGAAAGGCATAGACGTGCGTCGCCTTGGATCCCTGATCGTGCTGTCGGTGTCCGCCATGGCCTTGGCCGAGGTCCTCTGATGGTTCGACTGGGCTCATCACAGGCTTCAGCATCCGAGCGGAGAGCATCGGAGTCAGGGTGAACGCCACGAGTAGCGAGACGAGGATGGCGAAGGTGGCCGTCAGACCAAAGCTGTTCCAGAACCGTCCGACGAGCCCCCCCATGAAGGCAACAGGGAGAAAGATAACCACTAGCGAGAGGGTCGTAGCCATAACCGCCAGGACAATCTCTTTGGCGCCGGTCACCGCCGCCTCCATCGGAAGACGCCTTTCCTCCTCGATGTGGCGGAAGATATTCTCCAGCACAATGATGGCGTCGTCGATGACGATCCCGGTGGAGAGGGAGAGGCCAAGCATGGTGAGATTGTTCAGGGTAAAGCCCGCCACCCGCATGATGGTAAAGGTAGCGATGATCGAGACCGGGATCGAGATCGCGGCGATGAAAGCGGGCCGAAGGCGCGGGATGAAGAGGAAGAGGACCAGGGTCACAGCGATCGACCAGAGCACAACGACGCGCAACAGCTCCGGATCGCCATGGAAGAACGCCAGGGTGAGGCCTCCAAGCAGCGCCCCCAGGACGACCTGCTCCCGCCGCACGAGGCGCCCGATGAAGAAGGCCACGATGAGGCTGGCCAGCAGCCCGCCCAGCATCAGGTGCTCCTCCACTTCCGCGATCGAGCGCTTGATGAACCGCGATACATCGCGCACCACCTGGAACTCCACATCAGGCGGCAGGTTGGCTTTGATCTCTTGCAGCTTCGCCTTGACCCGATCGACCACGGCCACGGTGTTGGTCCCGGACTGCTTCTGGACCAGGAGGGAAACGGCGCTCTTGCCGTCAAGGCGAGAAAGGGTGCGCGGTTCCTCTTCGCCGTCCAGCGCGGAGCCGATGTCTCGAATCCGGACGGGGGCGCCCTTGTAATCCGCCACGATCAGGTCGCTCCAGTCGGCTGCCCGCTCGATCCGCCCCAGCGTCCGGAGCCCCTGCTCCCGCGTCTGCCAGGTGATGTTACCTCCAGGGACCTCAACGTTCTGGCGCTGGACAGCCGTCTTGACCTGTTGGATCGAGAGGTTGTAGGCCTCGAGGCGGTGGGGCTCCACGACAAGCTGGATCTCTCGCTTCCGGTCGCCGACGAGGGTGACCGCCCCGATGTCCTTGACGGTTTCGAGCTGCCGCTTGATCTTCTTGTCGGCAAGCTCCGTAATCTCGCGGGCCGAGCGCTTGCCGGAGACGACAATCGCCATGATTGGAGCAGAGTCGGGGTCGAACTTCTCGATAGCCGGGGCCTCGGTGCCATGGGGAAACGCCGAGACGACCGTTCCCACCTTCTCCCGAACGTCGTTAGCCGCCTCGTCGATCTTACGCTCCAGGACAAACGTCACGAAAACCTGGGACTGCCCCTCGAGGGTGGTGGATCGCAACTCATCGATCCCGTTGATCGTGTTTACGGCTTCCTCGATCCGCTTCGTGATATTGCTCTCGATCTCCTCCGGGCTCGCCCCTGGGAGTCTCGTCGTGATGGTGACGGTGGGCATATCCACCTTGGGGAAGACATCGAGCCCCAAATCCCGGAAGGACGCCAGCCCCATGACGACAAGGGAGACGATCAGCATCGTGGCAAAGACAGGCCGCTTGACGCAGATTTCAATTAAGGACATGGGCTACCAGTTCAAGGTTCAAAGTTCAACGTTCGAGGTTCAAAGTTCAAAGTTCAATGTGCAAGGTTCAAGGTTCAAGGTTTGAGGTTGCGATCAGCACCGTACTTTCCACTCCGCACTCCCTAACCCTCCCTTTGTAGGGGCAGGCCTTGTGCCTGCCCAGATTGGGCGACCACTAGGGTCGCCCCTACGCCGAAGAGGGTGGGGGACTTTCGCAATGACACTGGAGAAGTATTCATCGCTTCGTCTTGTTATTTATTGCCGACCACCTGAACCCTCGCGCCGTCGAACAGTTGACTCAAATGCGAGGTGGCTACCTGCTCTCCTGGTTGAAGTCCCTCGACGATCTCTACCAGCCCATCCTGGCGTTCGCCAACCGTGATCTGTCGCTCTTGGGCGACACCGTCCTTGACCACGAACGCCTTGGTGATCCCTACGAAGTAATAGACGGCTTCCTCCGGGACGAAGGGAATGCCGCGGTCAACCCTAATCTGGATCCGCGCCTTGGCGAAGGATCCCGGCTTCAACAATCCCTTGTGGTTTGGCACCCGTGCCTCGATCGGAAATGTCCGGGTGTCGGTGAAAACGGCCGGGCCGACCCGCTTCGCAGTCCCGATGAATTCGCGGCCCAGGTAGGCCTCGACCTGGACCTTCACCTCCTGGCCCGGCCGGATCTGTCCTTGGAACCGCTCCGGCACCGACGCCTTTAGCTTCAAGGGATCGTCACGGACGAGGATCAGCAGCTTGGTATTCTGCATGGTGCCGCCGGCAATATACTGGCCGGTGGACACGTTGCGTTCTTTGATGGAGCCATCGATGGGAGCCCGGATCACCGTGTACTGGAGGTTCCGACGGGCCAGATCCAGCGCCGCCTGCTGCTCCCTGAGCTGATCGGCAAGCGCCCTCACCTGACTGATGGCGCCGTCGAACGCCGCCTTCAAGGCGTGAGACTTCGCCAAGGCGGTATCCAGATCGTTCCGGGAGACAGCGCCTTCCTTATACAGGCTCTGCATCCGCTCATACCACAGGGCGGCGTCATCAGAGTTGGCCCTTGCCTGACGAACAACCGGCTGCTGATCGTCAGGCAGGATATCCCTGCCGTCCAGCGCACCGAGCCTCGTTCGCGTTTGGCGGAGGATCGCCTCGGCCTTGCCGACCTGCAACTGCAAGTCCGCCTGGTCGAGTTGAAGCAGCGGCTGCCCTGCCATCACCCGGTCCCCCAGGTCAACCAGGATCCGCTCCACAGACCCTGACACCTGGCCGTAGACCGTCACCTCGTCGTCCGCTTCCAGGGTGCCGACAACATCTACGCGCCGCTGCACTTCCCTCGCCTCGACGGGGGCCACGGTAATCGCGATGCTCTGCTCCTTCGCCACGGTCGGGGCGCCTTTGGCCGCCTGCTCCCGCGAACAGCCCAAAAGGGGCAGCAGCAGAAACAGCGAGAACTCAAAGTATCGATGAAGGAAGTAGCGTCTCATCGCGCGATCCCCTTCAGAAAGACGGATACGAAAAGCTCCACCACCTCTTCCGGCGAGGAGCGGCGAGGGCGTTTCACCCCGAACAGCTTATGGATCAGCAGGTAATGGACAATCATTCCGATGAAACCACGCGCGGCGACCAGCGCGTCCATCGACCGGAATCGCCCCTCCTTGATCCGTCTACGAATATAGCGGCTGAGAAACTGATGCAGCCTTTTGACTCGGGATTCGAAGAAGATCTCGGACAGCTCGTGCCCTTCGAGCGCGCTGAAAAGGAGGAGCCGCATGAGGCTCGGATCCTGCACCGTCTGCTCGATCATCTTCAGACCCACCGCCCGCAGGACGCCGGCGTCATCTTTCCCTTGTGCGGCTGTTGCTGCGCTCGCCAGCAGCTCCTCTGTCGCGGACTTCGCCTCGATGATCGCAGAATACAGCTCACGCTTGGTCGCGAAGTGCCTGTAGATCATCGCCTCGCTGATGCCGGCGGCCTCTGCAATCTCGCGCGTCCTGGTCCCCCTGAATCCCTTCCGCGAGAACAGCTCCACCGCCGCCTCGACAATCTGCTGTCGGCGCTTATCGGCACTCAGGCGCTCTTTCATCTTGGCTCCTTGGAAAACAGCTGTCAGCCCTCAGCGCTCAGCCGTCAGCTTCGGAGAAATCCCCCCCTTTACAAAAGGGGGGTTAGGGGGGATTAAAGTAAGCACTTACATACTTACGCGATCCACTAAATATGTCAACCCCTTTGCGCTTCCCTGCGGTTATCCCTTCCCCCCTTGCGGGGGAAGGTGAGGATGGGGGGGGTAGAAGGTTCGGGTTGAGGCGAGAGGACTCCTCCTTCAGCCTATCTTCCTGCGCAGTCACGTGATTAGTGCAAATATACCTACCGATATGATAATTGTGATAGCATTAACCAGCTTGATGGCCTGGCACAATTGCCGGATCTCGATCCTTCGAATGGGAGGCGATGTTCTTCCCGCGTCGTGCCCTTGGGTGGTGCGGAGAGGATCAATAAATCCATGAATGTTGAGAGACGTCGGACGCGAACAATCGCTTACTTCTCTATGGAGATAGCGCTCGAAAGCCCTCTGCCCACGTACAGTGGCGGGCTTGGCGTGTTGGCGGGCGATATGCTGCGTAGCGCTGCCGACTTGGGGCTGTTTATGGTCGGCGTGACCCTGCTGCATCGAAAGGGCTACTTCTCTCAACGGCTCGATAAAGAGGGGCGCCAATCCGAGGATCCGATGCCATGGCGCGTAGACGAATTCCTCCACCTCACGGATGGCACGTGCCAGGTGGAGGTCGAGGGACGACAGGTCACCGTACGCGCATGGCGATACCTGATCACCGGGGCGTCAGGCGCCGTTATTCCTGTGTTACTGCTGGATACTGATCTGCCCGGCAACGATCCCTATGACCGCACGCTGACCGACCACCTGTATGGCGGTGACCAGCGGTATCGCCTGTGTCAGGAGGTCATTCTAGGGGTGGGCGGCGTGCGCATACTGCGGGCATTGGGTTACACCCTGATCTTCAGGTTCCACATGAACGAAGGTCATGCCGCCCTACTGGCCCTGGAGCTATTTACCGAGGCGTTCAAGCAGATGCCGCAGCGGCGGCAGGACGCCATCGATCTGGTGAAGCGCCTCTGCGTCTTCACCACTCACACGCCGATCCCCGCCGGCCACGATCAGTTTTCCCTCGATCTGGCCCAACGCGTCTTGAGCCCGGACCAGTGGGAAGCGCTGCAGGCTCTCGGCTGTTGCAACGGCTCGCTCAACATGACATTTGTGGCACTCCAATTGAGCAACTACGTGAACGGTGTGACCAAACGGCACAGTGAGGTGTCACGTGCCTTGTTTCCGAACCTCGCCATCGGTTCCATCACCAACGGCGTGCATTCTGCCACATGGACCGCCCCGCCATTTCGCGCCCTGTATGATCGGTATACCCCGGATTGGCGAGAGGACAGCTTCTTCCTGCGGTACGCCCTTGGCATTCCTCTCGACGCCATTCGGCAGGCCCATGACGAGGCAAAGCAATCGCTGATTACGGAGATCAACAGATCGGCAAACGCGGCCTTTTGTCGGCACGCCTTCACCATAGGCTTCGCAAGGAGGGCAACGTCCTACAAGCGCCCGGATCTCCTTTTTTACGATCCGGATCGGCTAAGGCAGATTGCAGCCCGGTACGGCCCGTTGCAGGTGATCTTTTCCGGAAAAGCACATCCCAAGGATGAAGAGGGAAAGGATTTGATTCAACGGATATTTCGCTGGGCGAAGGAGTTGGCACCAGACGTCAAGGTCGCCTACTTGTCTAATTACAATATGGAGCTGGGACTGTTGCTCACCTCCGGCACGGACCTATGGCTCAATACACCACAGCCACCGTATGAAGCATCCGGCACCAGCGGGATGAAGGCGGCACACAACGGGGTGCCGAGCCTCAGCGTTCTCGACGGCTGGTGGCTGGAAGTACCTGTAGAGGGGGTAACGGGCTGGGCTATCGGTTCCCGAGACAGCGGGACAGTATTCGAGAGGCGGGATGATAAAGACGCAGAGGAACTCTACTGCAAGCTGGAGGAAAAGATCCTGCCTCTCTACTATGGCGATCCCCTCCGATGGGCGGAGTTGATGCGATTTACTGTCGCGCTCAACGCCTCTTTCTTCAATACACAGAGGATGGTCCAGGAGTACGTCACGCACGCCTACCGAGATCGGTAGCCGACAGGCGCCGCCTGCCGCCGGTTTCGGTTGCTCGCCTGGCATTGCTTCCTCTATAATGCCCTAGACGTAACTACTCAGGTAGATAGGCTGAAGGCTGAAGCCTTTTAGGGGTAAGTCATGCGTGATCATACAAAACTCCGAAAAGGTCTTGAATGGCTCGATTCGTGCCTTGCGAGATAATTTAGAACCTTCAGCCTTCAGTCTAAACACCTGAGTAGTTACCCCCAGACAATGATCTCCGCTGAGGGAACGAAGATGCCACTAACCCGTGATGATCCACGTCTGCACGAAGATATGGTTCAGTCGCTTCAGCGTGAGCTGGACGGCCTGAAGGTCGAGGGCCTGTACCGATCGCTCCGACTGGTTGACGGTCCACAGGGCCCACGAATTCATATAGACGGCAAAGAGGCGATCCACTTCGCCGGAAGCGACTATCTTGGCCTGGCCTGTCACCCGCGCCTCACGCAGGCTGCCTGTCAGGCCACCATGCGGTACGGCTGCGGCGCTGCGGCGGCTCGTCTGATCTCTGGCAACCACGATCTCTATCCTCAAGTAGAGGAACGGCTTGCCCGCTTCAAACAGGCCGAGGCTGCCCTCCTGTTCAGCACCGGGTATCAGGCTAACTTGGGCGTGATCTCCGCCCTGATGGGCTTCCAGGACGTGGTGTTCAGCGACGCGCTGAACCATGCGAGCATCGTTGACGGCTGTCGGCTCTCGCGAGCCAAGGTCATGATCTTCCCGCACAACGACCTCGCCGCCCTGGAGGACCTCCTGAGGGAAGAGACCTCCGCCGGGCGACGGCTCATCGTGGTCGACGGCCTCTATAGCATGGACGGGGACGTGGCGCCCTTGAGGGAGATCGTCGAGCTGGCGAAACGCTACGGCTGCGTGACGATGGTGGACGACTCCCATGGCATCGGCGTGCTGGGCGAGACCGGGCGTGGGACCGCTGAGGCGGCAGGCGTGCTGGGCCGGATCGACATCGAGACCGGAAGTCTCGCCAAAGCGCTGGGCGGCTTTGGCGCCTATGTCGTAGGCAACCGCACGGTCATCGAGTACCTGATCAACCGGGCCAGACCCTTCATCTTCACCTGCGCACTGCCGCCTGCGGTACTGGCAACCGTACTCGAGGCGCTCACCATCGTGGAGCAAGAACCTGAGCGGAGACAACAACTGTGGGACAACACCCGGCACATGAGGGTGGGTCTGCGCGAGATTGGGTTTGAGGTGAGCCCACGCGGGACCCAGATCATCCCCCTGATGGTAGGAGGGTCTGAGCGTGTCATGCGCTTGTCTCAGGAGCTCCTGGACTGCGGCGTCTTTGCCCAGGGGATCCGTTACCCTTCCGTCCCACGTGGAACCGAACGGATCCGACTCACTGTGACAGCCTCGCACAGCAAGGCAGATCTGGACGCCGCACTGACAGCACTGGCCGAGGCGGGGCGGGCCCTCCAACTCATCTAGATTTCCTTCCGAAAGGAAGCAGCAGAATGCGGGAGCAATGATGGCGCAGCGCAGTGGAAGCTCTTCAGATCTCAAGGGTAGGCAGATCGCTCTTCTGCTGATCTTACTGGTCGTCTTTGCGGTTGGAAGTCAGACGGTTCCACTCTACTCCGACTGGCTCTGGTTCCAGGAGGTGAAGCTCACCAACGTCTTCCTCACGATGCTCACGACACAACTGACGCTCGCTGTCATATTCGGCCTGACCTTTGCGGTCCTGCTTTACGTCAACCTGTACCTGGCCAGCCGATTTACCACCACCGATGTCCTCCTCGAGGTGGAGGATCGGTTCGGGCTCCCCAGCCGCCTGATGATCGAACCGTACTTCCGATCGCTCTTGATCCCCGTCGTCCTCGGGCTCGGAGTCCTTTCGGCATTCCGGGCGTCCGCCACGTGGGAGCGTTACATTCGTTTTGCGAACGCGTCACCCTTTGGAATTCAGGATCCGATCTTTCAGACTGACGTCGGCTTCTATGTCTTTCAACTGCCTTTCCTCTCCTTCCTGTACGGTTGGCTGATCACCTCAGTCATCCTGATCCTCCTGCTGACCGCCGTAACCTATCTCCTCTTCCGGGGCATACAGATCACGACTCGGGGGCCCATCATTGCCCGTCTGGCGAGGACGCACCTGCTTGTGCTCGGCGCATTGCTGTTCCTGATCAAGGCCGTTGGCTTCCGGCTCGACACCTACCATCTCCTCTACTCCCCTCGCGGAATGGTCTTCGGCGCCGGCTATAGCGACATCAACGCTAACCTTCCGGCCCTTAATTTTCTGACGATCCTGGCCATCTTTGTCGCCGTCCTCTGCCTGGCTCAAATCTTCCAGCGCGGCTGGAGGTTGGTCCTGGTCGGCCTCGGCCTGCTGGTCGTCTGCAGCGTCATCGGCCTGGGACTCTATCCCGGCTTTATCCAGCGCTTCCGCGTCGTTCCGAATGAGATCGTTGCCGAGAGTCCCTACATCACCCACAACATCCACTTCACCCGCCAGGCTTACGGACTCGACCGGATCGACGAGCAAGAGTTTCCCGCTGAGGAAACCCTGACCCGGGAGGATCTGCGACGTAACGATCTTACGATCAAGAACATCCGGCTCTGGGACCACCGTCCACTGCTGACGACGTATGGCCAGCTCCAGGAGATCCGGACCTACTATAAGTTCCTGAACGTGGACAACGACCGATACCAGATCGACGGCGAGTACCGACAGGTGATGCTCTCGGCCAGAGAGATGTCGCATCAACATCTTCCCGGCCGGAGCTGGATCAATGAGCACCTGATCTTTACCCACGGCTACGGGGCGGTCCTCGGGCCCGTGAACCGGATTACTCCGGAAGGGCTACCGGAGTTTCTGATAAAGGATATCCCGCCTGTCTCAACCACGCCGCTCAAGATCACGCGCCCGGAGATCTACTTCAGCGAGGCCGCCAACGACTACGTCATCGTCAAGACGCAAGCCCAGGAGCTGGATTACCCCTCGGGCGACAAGAACGTCTATAGCACGTACACCGGTGAGGGGGGTGTGCCTCTCACGTCCTTCGGACGAAAACTACTCTTCGCCAGCCGCTTCGGGACGCTCAAGATCCTCCTCTCGCAAGATCTGACATCGGACAGCAGGATCATGTATCACCGACAGATCTCCGAGCGGGTCAAGAAGGCGGCGCCCTTTTTAGCCTTCGACCAGGACCCCTATCTGGTCATCGCTCGAGACGGCCGCCTGTTCTGGATCATCGACGCCTACACCGTCTCGGATATGTACCCGTACTCCGAACCGATCCGTGGCGTAGGCAACTATATCCGTAACTCGGTCAAGGCAGTGGTGGACGCCTACAACGGGAACCTCAGCTTCTACCTGGCCGATCCCACCGATCCCGTGATTACGGCCTACGACCGAGCCTTCCCTGGACTGTTTAAACCGCTCGAGGCGATGCCGGACGATCTGAAGGCCCATATTCGCTATCCTCAAGGGATGTTCAACATCCAGGCCAAGCTCTACAGCACCTACCATATGCAGGATCCCCAGGTCTTTTACAACAAGGAAGATCTCTGGAGCATCCCCGCTGATATGGAGCCATACTATACCATCATGCGGCTTCCAGGCGAGACGAAGGAGGAGTTCGCTCTCCTCTTGCCGTTCACGCCCAATAAGAAAGACAACATGATTGCCTGGCTCGCGGCCCGCAGCGACCCGCCGCACTACGGCAAGCTGACCGCCTTCAACTTCCCCAAGGCAAAGATGGTCTACGGCCCGCGACAGATCAACGCCCGTATCGACCAGGATTCTTTTATCTCGCAGCAGCTCTCGCTCTGGAGCCAACGCGGCTCCACCGTGATACGAGGCAGCATGCTGGCCATCCCTATCGAGCGGTCGCTGCTCTACGTCCAGCCGCTCTACCTGGCGGCCGAAAAGGGGTCACTGCCGGAGCTGAAGCGGATCATCGTCGCCCATGGCAACCAGATCGCCATGGAAGAGAGCCTCGACGCCGCCATGGCCCGAATCTTTAGCGGCGCGGCGAGGGGGCCAGTCGCGGGAAAGATTCCGTCGGGCGCAGTCGCACTCCCAGAGATGGACGGCTCCCTCAAGATGCTGGCGAGCCGCGCCTACGACCATTACACGCGAGCGCAAGAACTCCTTCGGCAGGGCAACTTCGCCGGCTACGGCGAAGAGGTCGCCCGTCTGGAGTCAGCGCTGAAAGAGCTCCGCGCCCGCGCCGGTCGGTAGGGGCACGTTGCACGTGCCCATCCATGTGCGTTGCACGTGCCCCTCCCTGTGCGTTGCCACGTGCCCCTGTACGTTGCCACGTGCCCCTACGTCGCCCGCCCTCATCGCCCCATCCAACGATTCCAGCCAAACGGGGCAGCCTGTCCGACCACGAAATCCGTCAGATGCGCCATGGGGCACGTGGCAACGTACCCCTACAAGCCGCCACCGCATTGGGATTTTCACGATCCATCGCCCATTGCAGCGGATTATCTGCAATGTATTGTCGGATGCGGTTCAATGATTTTTCGCTGCGGACCATGTGCTCGTAATAATTGCGTTGCCAGACGGCAATACTGGGGGTACCGCGGTGTTCATTGATTTGTCGTTTTGACAACGCAAAAGGGACCCACCGTGATAAAGCAAAAGGAACCCACCTCTGTTCAGTGATAGTCGGGCCTGTGGGAAGCATGGGAAAGCCGGAGGCTTTTCCATGCTGCGGTCGAAATCCG